>CAWVWD010000276.1:0-6186 GCA_963933585.1 uncultured Saprospiraceae bacterium | reverse complement strand
TTCCCAATTTGTACTACCTTTTTCCTCCAAGCTTCTACAATGTAAGTACCTTTCGGTAAATGAGTAATCTACATTTTATAACTTAGAATTCACATCTTAAAAATTATATCCGACTTTTAAGGTTGTATTCACAAAAGCACCCACGCCTTCAATAGCTAAACCTAAAGTTACCTTTCGATTAAAAACCATAAAAATCCCAAGAGAACCAGCTATTTGATTGTCTTTTTTGTTTTCTAACACACCAATACTATTATATTCATTTTGTTCGATTCGCCCGTAACCGACCATCAAATTAGTATAAATCGGATATTTCTTGGTTTCAATATTATTCAAATAAACTCGACTACCAATCATTCCACTGAAAGTCGTCAAATCTCCACCGTTTTGAGAAAAGAAGCCTAAATTTACATCTTCATAATTCAAATATGCATAGTTTACTTGAGCTTCTATGCCAAGCCGATTATTAATTTTTTTTAAATAATTTATACCTAAATGAATACCAGGTGCGAGATCTAACAATGGTTTTGGAAAACCAATATTCAAATTAAATCCAGTTTCTAAATCTATCTTATCTTGTCCAGACATATTCCTAATACTCAAAATAACAATTACAAAACTTAAAATAATTACTTTATAATTTTTCATCTTTTCTATTTTAACTATCAATAATTTCAATAATTTCACGCTTCATTTTTGACAAGATAAATCTAAGCTGAACTCAAATGCTACCATAAATAAACTCAAAAAATCATGATATATATTAAACGAGTTTAATGAATAATGAATCAGAGTTAAAAAGCATATCAATAATCACTTGTCTCCTAACGAGCAGATTTCGTATGATTTTAATTAAAATTAATTCCGAACTGTTTATAGTTTTCTTATTTTTGCTCAATGAAAAAAATTAGGTGTGAAATATTTAGCTGTTTTGGTATTAATGGAAAACCTATAAACCTTAAATCAAAAAAATTTTACGCCTCCAAACATAAATAATTATGCAATTAATTGACGGTAAAGCATTGGCGAAAGCTATTAAAGAAGAATTAGCAACGGAAGTAAAAGCCTTAAAAGCTGCCGGTGGAAAAACGCCACATTTGGCAGCGGTTTTAGTTGGAGATGATCCAGCGAGTCAGGTTTATGTACGCAACAAAGTTCGTTCTTGTGAAAAAATTGGATTCAATTCTACGCTCATTCGCAAAGATGCGGATACGACGGAGGCCGAAGTTTTGGAAATTATTGACCAATTAAATAATGATGACGATATTGATGGTTTCATCGTTCAATTACCTCTGCCAAAACATATCGATGAGCATAAAATAACCTTGGCAATCGATCCGAGAAAAGATGTAGATGGTTTTCATCCGATGAATTTTGGAAGAATGGCTCAAAGTTTACCAGCTTATATTCCTGCAACACCTTACGGAATTATGGTGATGTTGGAACGTTATGGCATTGAAACTTCCGGGAAACATTGCGTTGTCGTCGGAAGAAGTAATATCGTTGGAACGCCAATGAGTATTTTGATGTCAAGAAAGGCAAAAGTCGGAAACTGTACAGTTACACTTGCTCACAGCCGAACTAAAGATTTAAAAGCAGAAACTTTACGAGCAGATATTATTATCGCAGCGATCGGAATTCCGAATTTTATCACGGAAGATATGGTGAAAGAAGGTGCGGTAATTATTGATGTTGGGATTAATCGTATAGATGATGCGAATGCAAAACGTGGTTATCGCTTAGTTGGTGATGTAGATTTTGATAACGTGGCTCCGAAGTCAAGTTTTATCACCCCAGTTCCTGGAGGCGTTGGACAAATGACCGTTACCGCTTTATTGATGAATACACTGAAATCTGCGAAAAACGAAGTCTATTAGTAATTTTTTTTTAATTGAAACCTATAAGGTTTTCAAAAACCTTGTAGGTTTCTCGTTCTTTATAAATGTCGTTTTCTGTACATTTTGATAAAAGAAATAATTGTTATTTTTACCAATTATTTAAGAACCAAAGTATTAAAGAGGTTAGTCCTGCTAATTTCTCAATCGTCAATAATTAGCATAAACTATGGATCCTCGGAAAGGTACTCAAGTAATAGCAGATCAAGTAGCCGACTTATTAAATTTGATGACAAATAAGGAATATAGCCAAGCGTTACCCACATTCAATGGTTCATCCGTTGGACAACATATTCGCCATATTATTGATTTTTATTTGTGTTTGATTAATAGTTCAGCACAGTTGAATATTAATTATGATGAGCGAGAACGCAACCCAAATATTGAAACAGATTGCTTAACGGCTAAGAGTCTTTTAGAAATTATCACTCAAAAAATTCAAAATATGGATGTGGAACAGCGAGTCATGGTTTGTTCTTCTTTTGTCGCAGATAAAAATGAAAAATTGATTTTAATTCCATCTTCAATTGGTCGAGAATTAATGTATGCTTATGACCATGCAATTCATCATTTAGCGATGATAAAAATCGGAATACAGATTCATTTCCCTGAAATTTTAATTAGTCAAGATTTAGGCGTTGCTCCTTCTACACTAAAATACAGACAAAAATGTGCACAGTAACTTACTTGCCACTACCTAATAATAACTTCCTATTGACATCGAATCGAGATGTATCCGTCAATAGAAAACCAGCTTCTTTTCCAATCACAATGGAAACTTCAAACGGGAAAATCACTTTTCCAAAAGATGGCGAGGCCAATGGAACTTGGATTGGTTCAAACGAAAAAAACAGAACAGTCGTCTTGCTGAACGGCGGTTTTGAAAGTCATATTTCTAATCCTCCTTATGATAAAAGTAGGGGTTTAATTGTCAGAGAAATATTAGAAACAACGGATTTTTGGAATTATTTACAAACTGAAGTTTTGACCAATATCGAACCATTTACATTATTGATTTTGGATTGGCAAAATGAGTTTCAGTTTTGGGAATTCATCTGGGATGGCGAACGAAAATATTTCAAAGCATTGAATCAAAACCAACCAATAATTTATTCTTCTCCAACACTTTTTGACGCTTCGACACGTTCAAAAAGAGAACAATGGTTCAAAGATTGGTTGGCCCAAAACCCTAATTATGAGCAAGCTGATATTTTAAATTTTCATGAAGTCGCGGGTGAAGGGAATCCGCATGAATCTGTATTTTTGAATCGAGGGTATATGCAAACTGTTAGCGTTACGTCTATTCAAAAACAAGATAACTTATCGACAATTTTCTATCACGATACCATTTCGGATAGTTTTAAGTATAGCTTTTTTGAGTTTAATCATGAAGTCGAATTAGTAACAATTTAATGGACAATTAACAGTTGACAGTTGACAATTTCGGTAATTTATTATCAATTGTCAATTATCAATTATCAATTAATAGCAGTGGATTTAAAAGAATTAGAAAACGGTATTGACCAAAAAACACATTGGTATTATCAATCGAAAAAAGTACCGTTATTTAGATATTTTGAGAAGGTTTATAACGAACAAAAAACGCCAATTACGGTCATTGACTTTGGTTCAGGTTCAGGCTTTTTTGCTTACGAAATGTTAGAAGCATTTCCAGATAAAATTGCAAAAGTACTGTTAGTCGATATTGGTTATTCTCAAGAAGAAATGGACGTCACGAAAGACAAAATGGTCGAGAAAGTCCACTTCATTCCAAGAGGAATTGATAATTCTATCGTGGTAATGATGGATGTTTTGGAACATATCGAAGACGATTATGCAATTTTGGAAGACATCAAAAAACGTTTGGGCGAGAATGCGCATTACTTCATCACCGTTCCAGCATTTATGAGTTTATGGTCTGGTCATGATGTATTTTTGGGTCATTACAGACGTTACCGTTTGAATATGTTACAGGAACTTTTGGGTTCACAAAGTTGCGATATCAGAGGTTTATATTATATCTACGGTTCAATTTTTCCATTAGTTTGGTTGGTTCGTCGCTTGAAAGGCAGCAAGAATAATGAAGTGCCAGAAAGTTCAGATATGCAGCCAGTTCCAGCTCCAGTCAATTCGATTTTGAGAGCATTCAATTCTTTTGAAATGAATTTCCGCTATTTGAATAAATTTGCTGGTGTGACGGCAGTTTCAGAAGGGAAGATTAAGTAGGATTTTCATAGGTACAACCTGTGGTTATTCATAATTTACAGTTTCAAAAAGTAGGATTTAGGAGATGATTTTTGTCTTGTAAATCCTATTTTTGTTTTGAATCTTGTGCAGATTTGATGTTGATACACGAAATAGTCAAGTCTTGCGAAAAAACGAAATTTATTATATTTGCTATCTTATGAATAAACACTTCAAGTCGATTATTTGCCAGAAAACAGGCGCTTCTGCCCTTGTTGAGAAAGAGGTTATCCAAGAGTTGTGGAGCGGATACGGGAAGATTATGCGCATTGAATTAAAGAATGCTGCGGTCGATAGTGTCATCGTAAAGCACGTTCAATTACCAATCCATAAAAACCATCCTCGTGGTTGGAATACAGATATTGGACACGAGCGAAAAGTGAAATCCTACCAAGTAGAAACGACATGGTATGAAACCTATAGTAAAAATAGCATGGCCCGTTTGCCGCAATGTTTAGCGGTTGAAACACAAAACGAGGAAGTATTGATGGTGTTGGAAGATTTGGATGAAGCAGGTTATCCTTTACGGAAGCAGTCTGTTACATGGGAAGAAATCGTTTCTTGTTTGGAATGGTTGGCGAAGTTTCATGCCAGTTACTTGGGAAAAGTACCAGATGGACTTTGGGAAGTTGGCACGTATTGGCATTTGGAAACGAGACCTCATGAATTAGAAGTATTGAGCGATTATAAACTAAAAAAAGCGGCTTCGTTGATAGATGATAAATTGAATAATTGTAAATACAAAACGTTTGTCCATGGCGATGCGAAGTTAGCCAACTTCTGTTTTGCTCCTGACGGACAAGTGGCTGGTGTAGATTTTCAGTATGTCGGTGGTGGATGTGGAATGAAAGATGTGGCCTACCTCATAGGAAGTTGTTTGAATGAAAGCGAATGTGAGCGTTTGGAAAGTCAAATTTTAGATACTTATTTCGAGTATTTACAACTGAATTTGGTGGAAAAAAATGACGCTTTGGAAACGGAATGGCGGTCTTTGTATCGAGTTGCGTGGGCGGATTTTCACCGCTTTCTAAAAGGTTGGAGTCCTGGGCATTGGAAGATTAATGATTATAGTGAACGGGTTACGAAGGAGGTTATTCGGGGTTTAGGTTAACCTCGAGATTTCGGGACAAGCGGTGGACAGTTTTTACCAAAAAAAATATAAATATAAAAATGGATTTTACATATCTTAAAAATATAGCGGTCGAAGCAGCTCGTTCAGCGGGTAAAGTCATTCAGCAACATATAAATAATGATATTGTCGTAGAAAAAAAGAAAGCTGGAGAAAATTATGCTTCACAAGTCGTTACGGAGGTGGATAGAATTTGTGAAACCGTGATTTTATCGCATTTACTGCCAACTTGTGCCGAATTTGATATTGCCCTGTTGTCAGAGGAAAGGGAAGATGATGGCAGCCGATTCGAGAAAGATTTTTTTTGGTGCATCGACCCGATGGACGGCACATTGGCTTTTATTAATAAACGCCCTGGTTTTTCGGTGTCGATTGCGTTAGTTGCAAAAGATGGAACGCCTTATATTGGTGTCGTTTTTAATCCCAGTACAGACACGGTCTATCACGCTGTCAAAGGAAATGGAGCGTATAAAAATGATAAACTTTGGGAAATTAAGCCGATTAATAATCATTTAACTTATGTCACCGATGGAAAACTAAGCGATACACCTCATGCGGATAAAATCAAGGAATTGCTGAATGAAAAAGTAGCACAGTTAAGTTTGAACGGCATCAAAGAAATTGATGGAGCTGGTTCGGTATTAAATGCCATTCTTGTATTGGAAAATAAACCTGCTTGTATGTTGAAATTTTCAAAAAAAGCAATCGGTGGCGGAAGTATTTGGGATTTTGCAGCGACCGCCTGTATTTATCACGAGTTAGGTTTACCTGCGACAAATTTTGAAGGCGGACAATTGGATTTGAATAAAAAAGAAGGTTCGTTTATGAATGATGAAGGTGTTTTTTATGCTAATTTAAAGTAGCACCGATCTCCAATATGCCACAGGTACAACCTGTGGTTATTCAGATTCAACCTTTTCA
>CAWVWD010000275.1:0-6198 GCA_963933585.1 uncultured Saprospiraceae bacterium | reverse complement strand
GATTTGTCCATTTTGTTGGTAGGCTTCGTAACGTTCCTTGAGTTTATAGCGATATTGCTGGTTTTCGATTTCTACTTCAATTAAACTTTTGCCTTCGATAATCGCAATCGCATGATTCAAGGTATGATAGGTTTTTCCAGTTCCTGGAGGACCAAAAAGGATTAGATTTAGCGGTTTTCGTTCCTTCTTTCGAGTTTCGTAAGGCGGCAAAGTTTCATAAACAATATCTAAAGTTTCGATGATGGAAACCAAAGTAGTGTATTGGGATTCTGTTGCCTGAAAATTCGTTCCTGGTAAACCAACATTAAATTGTTCAAAGGCTTTGCTATAAAGCATTTCTGATGTAATTGGTTTATTCCAAAGGTTGTATTCTATCGTCAGAAGGACTCGGGAATCTGCTTTTTCTAAAATGGATTTATCCAAAAAATAAGGTAATTCACTCGCCGAAGGTTCAAATTTTGAAACATCAGAAGCGACTTCGCATAAGGCAAAGCAGCCAGTATTTTTTCTACATTGCCATAAAATTACTTTATCACCTTTTTCAATTCGATTCTTATGAGAAACGACGGAGAAAGAAGTCAAAGCTTCATTTTTTAAAGCATTTATAATATCGAAAGTCTTTGGATTGACTTGGAAAATCCAGTAATTTGGCATTTTTGTAATATTAAAAGTTTTAGATTTTAGATGGTATTTTTCCGCCATGAATTTCTATTAATTTTACTAATTATTTTTTGAATATCTAGAATTAGTATAAATTCGTAGCTGATATTTTTCGTTGGTTATACGTCCAAAGTCAAGTTTTTTATTTAGTAAAAAGCGAATTTAGTAAAAAGTCAGCGATTTAATTTTCAATTGTAAAATACTTGTTTAAAGTTGTAACAAAATATGCTCTACTTTTGTCTTACGGCATGTCTTTTCGTCCCTTGCGGTCAAAATCAAAACAAATAAAATGCTTAAAATTGCTTATGATTCAATTTACCAACATCCGTTACCAAAAGGCCATCGTTTTCCGATGCTTAAATATGAATTGATTCCACAACAATTAATTTATGAAGGAACGATAACGGAAGCAAATCTCTTTTCACCAAAGTTATTGGATGAGCCAACAATTCTGAGAACGCACGATGCGGAATATTGGCGAAAGCTAAAAAATTTGGAATTGACTCGAAAAGAAATTCGAGCGACAGGTTTTCCACTTTCTGCGGAATTAGTACAGCGAGAAATCATGATTGCGAAAGGAACAATTGATTGTGCATTGTATGCTCAACAGTTTGGAATTTCGATGAATATCGCAGGCGGAACGCATCACGCTTTTAGTAATCGTGGAGAAGGTTTCTGTTTATTGAATGATTTTGGGATTGCAGCTAACTATTTGTTAGACAATGACTTAGCACAGTCTATCTTAATCATTGATTTAGATGTTCATCAAGGTAATGGAACGGCTGAAATATTTCGTAACGAAAGTAGAGTATTCACTTTTAGCATGCACGGTGCGAATAATTATCCATTGCGAAAAGAGCAATCTGATTTAGATATTGGTTTGCCGGATAAAGCAAATGACGAACTTTTTCTTTCTACACTTTACGATACTTTACCTGGATTGATTGATAATTTGGAACCGGATTTTATCTTTTATTTATCTGGTGTTGATATTTTGGAAACAGATAAACTAGGCCGTTTGGGCGTTTCGATGGAAGGTTGTAAGAAGCGTGACAAATTCGTTTTTGAGCAATGTTTAAAAAGTGAAATTCCCGTTGCGGTAAGTATGGGTGGAGGTTATTCTACTCAAATTGCTCATATTATAAATGCCCATTCTAACACGTTTCGATTGGCTCAGAAGATGTTTTTTTAGTTTACCTCAAAGGCTAGGTAAGATAGAAGGTACGCTCAAAATACCTTCTATCTAATCTATTAATTATCAGTTTTTTTTAATTTATTAATTTCCTCCTCCATCTTTTTCATGCCAGTAAAGGTGTAAGAAAATTGTAACGCAAGATAACTTCCATTAGAATAAAAAATTCCTGAACCAACGGTTACTTCATCGTCCCAAATCGTGTAAGTTCCTTCCATAATATTGGTTAAACCATAATTGGCATTTAAACTAAAACCCATTAAATTTTTGTTTTTAGTTAAATGCTGAAAACCAATTCCTGTAAAACCTGCGAAATATGGATTATCTCCATAAAAAGTCATTTCGATTAAACCTAAATTTTCACCTTGACTTGTATTGGTCGGATTAGTTGATAAATTAAAATCGATATCAAGCGGAGCGTACCAGCTAATGGTCATTCCGAGCCGAGCAAAAATCCAATTTTTTTCATTAATAGCAATTCGAGGAATAATTGTCAACGGAACTTCCATATAAACTTCAGGAATACTTTGGTTTCGACTAAAATCATTCATTAAACTGAATTCAGAAGCATTAAGATTTACTTCGTATCGAAAGTTTTGCACGCTTAAATTCGTACCAATCTCCAATCCCAAATTGATGAAAGGATTTATCATCAAAGTTCCGCCAACAAAACCGCCGTGACTTGCGGATAAGTTGAGTTTTCCTTGTGAGATTATGCCTTTTTGATGGATTTGATTTTGTAAATATCCGATTTGGAATGAAAGGTGATAATTATTAAATAATAAATTATTGGTGGAAATATTAGGAGTTTGAGCGGTTGTAATCATAGATGATATTAATATGATACAAACTGAGGTAACTATTCTATTCATCGGAAGTATTTTAGGTAAAAAAGTAATGCAATGGAAACGTAGCAATGATTGATTCTGGCATTTATAACGGAATTTACTTTTAAATGATTCTTTTTTAGAAGAAAAAATTGGTAAACGGTAGAAGATACAGCGATTGATAAAATAGAGAAGCCATGTTGATTTTTGAAAATCAACATGGCCTCTAGTTTAAATATTATTGGACAAACTTAGTAATAGGAATTATGGTGAACGTATAAAATTTAGCATAAGAAAAAGATAGTCTAAATTTTTTGGCGGACGTTTCGCTTGACGGGATTTTAAGTATTTACCATCAAGCGAAGGGTCTGTCTTTTAATCCCACTTTCCGTGCATTCGTTCGTCTTCTTTTTTTACGATATTAAAAACTCGTTTTACGAATCCCATGATAGAAAGGAACGTTAGAAATCCAAAGCTAAGAATGCCATATATCCAACCAAAAGTCCCGGGTAACCAAAGTGATGAAAATAAGTAAGCGAGCAATAAAGTTCCTCCTAATAAACCAGCATAAGCAATAAAGGATTGTTTCCAATATTCATTTAAATCGTCTGCGTTTAGACTGAAAATGGAATTATAAATCGCAAATAATAGTAAGAATGTGCCACCGGCCACGTAAGGAAATCGTTCCCCTGACTCTATAATTCCTATTGAGTTGGAGATTTTGCCTAAAATCATAAATGCCAGACAACCTGCTAATGTAATTCCTGCTATATAGTAAGGATTCATAGCTTTCGCAAAAAACGAATTATTGGTATTATCTTGTTGCTTCTGCATAATCTTATATAAAATTGAAACTTGTTTTTAATGTTGAATTTTTTGTTACTTCTATCAAACAGCAAAACATAAAAATTGTTAAATTAATTTTTTTACGATTGATATACTTTTTATAGTACGGCTACAGATAAAAGTAAGACACTTTTACCACATAATAGGTATTAAAGGGTAAACGCACCAATTTTTTATTAGTCAGAAAGCTGATTTTTATATAATTTTGACTTTACCACCATCCAAAAAGTAGTAGTAAAGCTATCATTTGTAACAATATTAAAATGGTAATAGAATTTCTATTTAAAAAGCCACTAATCAGTTTCCTAATTAGCAGCTTTTTATACGATTTTGATAGTAAATTTCGAAAATCAGAAAACATAAAACATTGATAATCAAATGATTTTAATCGAAATTAGTTACTTTCCTAAGATTGTAAGTGTTCTTATTTTTTTTTTTAATAAAATACTTAAAACTAAAGTGTTAATTGAGCGGTATTTTTAAAATGTTGTCCATTTTATCCAATCGTAGAAAGGTAGCTCTGAAATCTTTTTATTTCACTATTAATTTATCCCCACTTTTTTATTAATTCGGTCAGCTTCTTTACCTTACTATTATATGGAGGAAAAAGCAGACCAGTTTGAGCATATTTTTGTTCTAAGACAGAACGAATATTCGAGAAATCAATGAACCCGAAATGTCCGCCACCTCGTCCAGTTCCACTATTATTCACGCCTCCAAATGGCAGATTAACGTGTGCATAATGAATCAAACAATCATTTACAACGGTTCCGCCCGAAGAGGTTTGTTTTAAGAAAAACTCTTTATTCCGATTGCTTTTTGTAAAAATGTATAATGCTAACGGTTTTGGTCGGCTCAAAATCATATTTAAAGCATCTTCTTGTTTTTCAAATGTGGTGACAGGAAGAATAGGTCCAAAAATTTCTTCGTGCATAATTCGCATATCATCCGTCACATTAGAAATAATTGTTGGCGAAAAATAGTTTTCAGATTCATCCATTTCTCCACCAAACTCTATTTTCGCACCTTTTTCAACGGCATCTTCTAAAAGCCCTTTTAAACGATTAAAATGATGACCATTGATAATTCGAGCATAATCAGGAGAATTCTTAATGCCTTTCCCGTCGGGATCTAGCATTCTATTAAATCCTTTTATAAGGTGCTCTATCAACTTATTTTTTACAGATGCTTCCACTAATAAGTAATCGGGAGCGGTACAAGTTTGACCATTATTCGTTGCTTTTCCCCAAGCAATCTTTTCTCCGGCCGTGTACATATTTGCAGTTCTATCAACGATGGTTGGCGACTTCCCACCTAATTCTAACGTTACAGAAGCCAAGTGTTCTGCTGCTGCCTTCATTACTATTTTTCCCACTCTCGGACTTCCAGTAAAAAAAATATGATTAAATGGTTTTGCCAATAACGCTTGAGAAGCTTCCACGCCACCTTCTATGACCGCTATTTCATTTTCATCAAATAATTTCGCCACTAATTTATAAATAAGAGCAGATGTATTTGATGTTAACTCTGATGGCTTAATCATCATGGTATTTCCGGAAGCAATCGCCGAAATCATCGGATGAATGGCTAAAAGGAAAGGATAATTCCATGGTGAAATAATTAAGCAAGTTCCTTTCGGTTCATACTGAATATAAGAGTTAGTTCCTAATAAAGGTAAGGGAGTAGCAACTTTTGTTCGTTGCATCCAATTTCGTAAGTTCTTAATTGTATGATTTAATTCGCCATAAATTGGAATTAATTCAGTAATCGTTACAGCACCTGCAGATTTTTGAAAATCAGCATGAATCGCAGCTTGTATATCTGCTTCATGTTCTTCTAACCATTTTTGAAGCTGCTTTAATTTGGCAACTCGCTCCCGATAATTCGTCTTTGCAACGTTGGGGGCATTTTCTTTTTGTGCCTCAAATATTCGGTTAATTTCTGTTATCGAAATAATTGGTACTTCTTGAATCATAGTTTCACTTTGCATAGCTCCAGTTATTTTTAGTTTATCAACTTTTCAATGACGCGTTTTAGAGTATGTTTAAAAATTCAAAAATACTCTCAATATAATATCATTATTCAAAACAAACAGAAATAATAAAAGATGTATTTTGAATACCAATACTTGTAAATCGTCATTAATCTTCTTCCGACACTAAAGTTAGTATTTTTTTATTAATCGCTCACGTAACCTTAGTTATCATCAAGCTTTCCAAAGAATGGGCACGAAAAAAAATAGGCATCTTTCACTGCTTATTTTTTCTTTGGAATCAATTATCTATCTACCGACAGCAGTATGTGAGTATTTTGGTAAATGTCTATTTATAAAGCGAAGATTAAGATAAAAATAATCTATTGAGAAATATATTAGGATGTTACTTACGGATATTAATTAGTATAATAATATTAACTCTATAAGACGATTTTTCTATTTAAATCATTATTTGAGATTTTATTTAAATAAAATAGTAGTGTTTTATACATTCACATAATATTAAAAAAAATCTGTAATGAACTATTTGCCATGTTTTTACATCATAAAAATGTCATATTAATAAATATAATATGTTTGGTAAAGTATATCATATCATGAAAAACATTGATATTACACTGTTTGAGTATTCGTTGCATGAAATATCAAAATAATAATTATTTTTTTTTTAAATATGA
>CAWVWD010000274.1:0-6201 GCA_963933585.1 uncultured Saprospiraceae bacterium | reverse complement strand
ATGTAACCATTCTTACTAAAGGAGTTTTACCAGTATTGAAAACAAATCCCATTTGGATAAATGAAATTTTTGCTAATTTGATAGAAAATGCCATTAAACATAATAATAAACGAAATTTCGAAATAGTAATCACTTATGAAGATACGCCAGAGTTACATCACTTCCACATAAAAGATAATGGGATGGGTGTGGAGAAAAAATATCATGATAAAATTTTCAAACTATTTCAAACGATTGAAAATAAAGAGGAAAATCCTACAGCGGGAATTGGCTTAGCCATTGTAAAGAAAATTATCATGGAATTAGGGGGTGCAGTTTGGATTGATTCCGAAAAAAATGAACATTTCACCATCTATTTTACAATTCCAAAAGAAGATATGAATATTGATTTATAGCTGCTTGATTCTTGAATACTTACACCAAAACATTTACACAACAAGGTCACTATTGAAAATCAAGAAAAACATATCAAGAAAAAATCCATCCAAAATATAATTTTATCATTCCAAATTCTCGGGATAATAAAATTAAAACTATAAAAAAATAACCTGTGTCAGTCCGAAGACCGATACAGGTTATTTTTTTTTAAGCCAAACAAAATATTCTCTTCAATATCTGTTTAAAATTCGTTTCCAAAATCACTATTATAATCTCCTTCCGTGCCATTACTTATAGAATCATACAATTCCGTCTCTTCATCGCCACTATAATCGTACAATTCACAATTCATTTCGATACCATTATCACCTTCTGGTCGCTCAAATCTTGCAGCAACATCAAAAGCAATTTTCTTATCATTTTCTAATCGTTTTAGAAAGTCTGAAAAAATCGGTCGAGCCATTCTTGCACCTTGACCGTAAGTAATCGTTCGGAAACGAACCCAGCGGTCATCGCCACCAACCCAAGTTCCAACGACTAAATTTGGCGTAATTCCCATAAACCAACCATCGGTATGATCATTTGTCGTTCCTGTTTTTCCACCAACTTCACTTTTAATTCCTCCGAATCCACCTGCACCAGAAACCACACCTTTCAATAAATTAACCATTGCAGCCGCAGTTCCTTTACTCAATACTTCCTTTTGTTCCGGGACTTTTTCGTAAATCACATTTCCATTCTTATCCTCAATTCTAGAAATGAAATACGGCTCTGTATACTTTCCAGCATTAGCAAAAGAAGTATAAGCTCCAGTCATTTCAAAAACAGATAAATCTGCTGCACCTAAACAAATAGATGGTCTTAATGGAATTCTTGACTTCTTAATTCCCATATTGCTGACAAAATCTTGAAGCGGTTCCACACTTCCCAAATCTCGCATTAAGTAAGCAGAAATTGAGTTTTTAGATTGTTTCAATGCTCGTTTCAAATCATATTCCGCTCCAGAATAAGAATTACTTGCGTTCTTAGGCGTCCAACTTCTATATAATCCAAACGTTCCCGCCTCAAAGGTAATCGGTTGATCAATGATTTTCTGACAAGGCGAAATTCCTCTTTCGATAGACAAAGCATACAAATAAGGCTTAAAAGTCGAACCAACTTGACGAGCCACATTTTTATTCGCATGGTCAAACTTAAAATATTTATAATTCACACCGCCAACCCAAGTTTTGATTTCTCCAGTTTTTGGATTTACAGAAAGCATTCCCGTTTGTAAAATCATTCTGTGGTAACGAATCGAATCATAAGGCGTCATCAAAGTATCCGTTTCCCCTTCTTTATTATAAGAGAAAACCTTCATTTTATAATACTTATTGAATTCCTTATCTTTTGCTTTTTGTAACGCATCCCATTCTGATTTCAAAGCGGTCCAATCCTCTCCGCCCAAAGTTTTCTTATATAAATTATATAATTTCTTATTAATAAATCCTTCTTCTAACCACGTATCTGCCAGTTCAAAACCTTCCTCTTTAATTCTCAACATTCGAAGAATATCAGCATCACGAAGCTCTAATTCCTCAATCTTTTTCACCATATTTTGTCGAATGATAAGATATCTATCCGATTCAGAAACCAAGCGATTGAAGGAATTTTCACGCGTTAAAAGGTCAGAATTAGTTGTCTTTCTTCCTTTATATGTCCAAGGATCTTTATTTTTCCAATGCTTGAAAAATGTATTTTGTAAACTTTTTAAATGATTCCAAGCTGCAGCCTCAGCATGTTTCTGCATTCGAGCATCAATCGTCGTATAAATTTTTAATCCATCTTTATGTACATCATAATTCGAACCATCAGACTTCGTTTGATTCTTCAATAAACGTTTCACTTCCTTACGCAATTCTTCTCGGAAATAAGGAGCTAAACCATCATTATGAGATGTTCTGTTGAAATTTAAACCTAATTCTTTGACCTTTAATTCATCATATTCTTCTTGTGTAATGACGCCGTTTTTCTTCATTTGAGATAAAACAACATTACGACGATTAATCGCTCTATCAGGAAAACGTTTCGGATTATAAAGCGATGGATTTTTTAACATTCCAATCAATAATGCCGCATTTTGTATTTTCAAAGAATCTTGAGATTCACTAAAATAAATCTCAGAAGCAGATTTAATTCCGTAAGCACCATTAGTGAAACTAAACTCATTAAGATACATCGCAATAATTTCCTCTTTCGTATAGCGACTTTCGAGTTTGACTGCCGTTATCCATTCTTTCAACTTTTGAAAAGCTCTTTCTCTAATATTTCTTGCAGGTTTTCCTGTAAATAAAAGCTTCGCCAACTGTTGAGAAATCGTACTTCCTCCTCCACTCGACTCATTTCCACCTAATACCGTTTTAACCAAAACACGTCCTAATGATTTTGCATCAATTCCAGAATGTTCTCTAAAACGCTCATCTTCCGTTGCAATTAAAGCACTGATTAAATGTGGCGATAACTGATCATAACGAACCACGACACGATTCTGATGATAAAATCGTCCCAATACTTGCTCGTCCACAGAAAGAACTTCCGTCGCTAAACTAATACTTGGATTTTCCAAACGTTCTGTGGAAGGAATCCCTCCAAACCATGTCAAACCAAGAAATAATAAGACTACAAAGGCGATTCCGAATCCTAATAATCGCCACATCCATTTAATGTATTTTTGATAAGTAGGCATTCGCTCATCTCGAATTTCACTCGCAGTTTTAGTTTCTGTATTCACTATATTTTGATTTTGATTGATTGCAAATAATAATTTAGATTGACCACGTTTTAAACGTTCTAATAATTCTTGTAAAGAAAATAATTTCATATTAAAACTATAAATAATTCATGATCTATATTTAGCTAACAATAATATTTTCAGCCTCTTTTATTCCATTGTCAATACCTTTTTAGGCACAAATTTCTCCAAAATAAGTTTTTGTCTTTCCTCAATTACCAAGAATTTCCAATCTGATTTTCCGTTCTTAGATTTCGCGATTACTTCTTTTTCTACGTAAATCTCAAAAAAATCAGTCTTACTATTATAGCCAACATTTTGAGAACCAAATATTTGTTCAAATAATCCTTTTGCAGAACTGATTCTCGCTTTTTTATCTTCCTCGATTTCCTCTTCCTCTCCGAATATCTTTATATTCATCATATTTGAGTATTTCAACTTAGAATAGAACTGCTCTTCAACCTCGAAAGATTTCCCAATATTTAATATCTCCGGATTCTCAAATTCAACTTCCATCTCCTCGTTATCAGAAACTTGTTCCATTTCTTTAATCATTTGTTCCTTAGTAAGAATATCAAAAAATTCAGGATACACATATTCCATTGACTTTTCAAATTCCTTATTGACAATTGATTCTAGGTATTGATTGAAATCATTCTCTATTGTATTTCCTTCTTCGACTTGAATTATTTTATTCTTTGTCGCTGTACAACTTCCCAATAAGATAAATAAACTGATTATCAATGCTAATTTATTCATTTGTGCTTCTGTTCTTTTTTCAATTATTACCAATATAAGTAGATAGTATATTCTCGGAATTACGACATCAGAGCATCAATAATTTATAATCAGTCCTATTTATACTTCAAATAAGCATACCCCGTACAAATTTAACTTTAATCAATAATTTATTACAAAATATACTTATAAAGTTATTGAATCTTGAGAATTAATCTGCGAAGGTGTAAGCATTTCTTTTTATGAAAAGTTAAAGAATGGATAAAAACGCATTTCTCTATTTACAGGAATTCACTATTTTGAACGAAATAGCTTCTTCAACACAAAAATCTCTAATTTATATTGTCATTTTTTTGTCATTATAAAATTTAGTCCTACTAATTTATTAGTGTCTTTTTTTTCGTGACAAAAAAATAATGGCTTAAAATTCATATCTCAATCATAAAAATATTCGAACCAAATTATACAAAATATTCGTCCAATATAAAGTTTTATAAAATCTTATTTCGCAATAATATCCTTAACCAAACAAAGAATAACACCTTAATTTCTAAATCATTCAAATAAACCTTGTTAAGTGTAAAATGAACACTCCTAATTAATTGAATGTGAAGCACTTAGTGTCATAAAAACACAATAACAAGTTTATGTACGAAACCTTGCGAAAATTCGCTAAAGGGGTTGTTCTGTATCTATTAATGACTTAATATTGCATCATAATCACTAACAGATTTAATAATGTACTGTCATTATTCATCATCGGAAAAGAATAAAATAAATAGAAATCGAAATTATACATTAAGTAGAAATTTGGCCGACAGACCTAAATTCTAATTTTCGACTCCTCTTTATTTTTCGAATGAATAATTATAGTTCCTTCAGTATTACTTCACTAACAAAAGGACATTATGAAGAGTTACGGTATGAAAAATCCAAATACACACCTTGCTGATTTGGGTATTGAAAAATTCAAGACAGCTTACTGGAATTTAAGCCCTAAAGAATTAGTTGCACACACAGTTCAAAATCGTCAAGGTTTATTATCCAACTCAGGTGCATTAATGATTTATACTGGTAAGTTCACCGGTCGTTCCCCAAAAGATCGCTTCATTGTAAAAGATAACATCACCAGAAATACAGTAGACTGGAATAAGACTAATATGCCTATTCTACCAATGTATTACGAACAATTAAGAACTAAATTAATCCATTACTTAGAAGATAAAGAAATTTATATCCGTGATGCTTATGCTTGTGCGGATGAAAAATATCGCTTACCGCTTCGCTTAGTCGCCGAATATTCTTGGAGTGCTATGTTTGCTAATAATATGTTCCTTCGTCCAACGACGAATGAAATTTTGAATGCAAATCCAGAATGGACAATTCTTTGTGCACCTGGTTTTAAAGCGAATCCAGAAATAGACGGAACACGTCAAAGTAACTTTGCGATGATTAATTTTTCTCGCAAAGAAATTTTAATCGGAGGAACAGGTTATACAGGCGAAATCAAAAAAGGGATTTTCTCTGTTTTAAATTACATTCTTCCATTAGAACATAAAGTATTATCAATGCACTGTTCTGCGAATATTGGTGAAAGTGGTGATGTAGCTGTATTTTTTGGACTTTCAGGAACAGGAAAAACGACACTTTCTGCAGATCCAAACCGCAAATTAATCGGTGACGATGAACATGGATGGTCAAGAGATGGCGTTTTCAACTTTGAAGGTGGATGTTACGCAAAAACGATTAATCTTAGTGAAGAAGGCGAACCTGATATTTTCAATGCAATTCGCTCAGGTGCAATTTTAGAGAATGTCAAATTCTTTGAAGGTACAAATAAGCCTAATTACGAAGACGCTTCCATTACACAAAATACAAGAGTTTCCTATCCGATTAATCATATTGATAATATTCAACCGGACTCAAAAGGTGGAATTCCTGAAAATATATTTTTCCTTACTTGTGATGCTTTCGGGGTTTTACCGCCAGTTTCAAAACTAACGCCAAACCAAGCAATGTATCACTTCATCAGTGGTTACACCGCAAAAGTTGCAGGGACTGAAGCTGGAGTTGTAGATCCAGAAATGGCATTCTCGGCTTGTTTTGGAGCTCCATTTTTGCCTTTACACCCGACACATTACGCAGAAATGTTGAAGGAAAAAATTACTGAATTTGGTACAAACGTTTGGTTAATCAATACTGGTTGGTCAGGTGGCGGATTCGGTATTGGTAATCGTATAAAATTAAGCGATACGAGAGCCATGATCTCAGCAGCACTAAACGGTGATTTAGAAAATGTTTCGTTCGAACAAGAT
>CAWVWD010000273.1:0-6215 GCA_963933585.1 uncultured Saprospiraceae bacterium | reverse complement strand
CACTATAAAATTCCCAACTCGCCAAACTAACCAAACGCACTTTCTGATTTGTTTCCACTTTCGGACTTCTTGGCTTTAAATAATCATAAAAACCTTCTAAACTTACTAAATGCACTATGTTTCGAGCATTCGGTTTTGCCAATCGATTCGCAAAAATCGTTGAATACCAATTATTTGTTTGCGTTGTCGTTTTATCCTCGGCATTAACTTCCCGGACGTGTGCTAAGTATTTTAATTCTTCAAAACGAGGAATGATATTATTAAAATAATCTGCTGAAATTTCAATACAAAGACAATTATCATTGTCATTCTCGTAAGAAAAGGTCGTCAAATCCGGTGTAAGAAAACCACTTTTAGGTTTTTTAATGGATTTAATTTTTACTAATTTTGTACCAGTTCTACTTACTTTCTCCCAATTAGTTGATAATAATTCACTCTCCTCAAAAACCAAAACTGCGAAATGAGGCGTTTCTCCATCTTCTGAACCTTCCCACGGTAAACTTTGATTATTCAAAATAACTTGTGGCAAAACCTCATCAAACTGTCCTTCGCCATCCATCGGCGGATAAACGGAATGAATATCCTTTACATCCAGGCGAAACCGATTTCCTGCAACCACAAAATCTTGTGACCGTCGAAAAGTTTTATCCAGACCATCATCCCTTAAGTTTTGCTCAATTTCGATGACATAATCACCTGAAGATAACGCTGGCTGAAAATTATCATAAAACTGAATTTCACCTTGCTTCAAATCCGAAGTAGGCTGTGGTTTATTTTGGTTAGATAACATTTAAAATGGAGCTATAAATTATTGACTATAAAATATTAGTTGCCTAACAGCGTTAGTACCAATAATCTTTAATTAAAAAGTAATTTTTTAATGAAAAATATTTAAACTTTGAAGCATATACGAAAGCTAAGTTTTTTTTTGATTTAATTTCAATTAATCGTTCGTAATTTTTCGTTTTTCATGAAAATTCATTTTTCCTGTCACAAAAAGTTCATAATTACTGGTGTATTATATACAATAGTCCGTGTAGTTTTTCAAAAAATGGAAATTTTGCGTGAATTTAAAATCGTAACACATTGATTATCAATTAATTACGGTTTTTAACATCAAAAACATAATCAATTAATAGTCAGTGACTTATAAAACCTACACGGACTGTTGATATAAAAAAATACATTTGCTTCCTGTTATTTCATATAAAATCAAAAATACCAGTATCATTTTCATAAAAGTTATGCCATATTTAAAGCTTTATCTTTCGACTAAAATACCTGTTGTTAAAATAATTTTCAACTTTTGAGCGAATATCAAATTCAATCCTCAACCTTATTAATTTGTAAAAAAATATCAATAAAATACTCCTATATAATATTACATCTAATGATTTATACATTAAAACAAAAAATATCGTCTACTATTAATTTAGGAATAACTGATGAGTTGAACAATCATGATAAAATCCAAATTCGGGTTTTAAATAGTTTTATTCTACTAATTATATTGTTTCAATCTTCTATCTGGATTCAAGAATTTTGTCAGTTTGACTGGGTGGGAGTAGGGATAATTTCGGCCCATTTGACATTCTCATTAATACTACTAAAACTAAGTAGTATCCGTCGTTTTCAATTATCTTCATTTTTATTAAACTTACTTTATCCGACTCTATTTTTTAGTTTAGTTTTCGTCTATTTACCGCCTAATAATTTAGAATATGTCTTCATCCTATTCATATTCACCTCTATATTAATACAAAAGAAAACCTGGGTAAAAGTCATACTCGTTGGAACTAATCTAGGATTTTACCTTTTTACACAAAGTCAACATGAATTGATTGGAAAAGCGGGAAAAGAAATGGACACCATTAATAATCTTTTCATTTTCATGATGACCGTTGGAACAGCCCTGATTATTCTCCAAATTGTCTTGCGTGAACTCCAAAAGTACGAAGCTAATAATCAACGATTAATACTGGAATTAAAACAGCAAAATGAGAAATTATCTTATATAAATGAGGAATTAGAGCGATTTACGTATATCGTTTCCCACGATATGAAAACACCTTTACGCTCTATTAATAGTTTTATTACAATTATTGATAGAAAACTTCCTAACACGGATGATGACGTAAAACGGTATTTCAAATATATTCAAGATAGCACCAAACAGCTTCATCATTTAATTATAGATAGTTTGGAATATGCAAAGATTGGTCAAGATGAAATTCAACTTGAACCACTTTCTATTAATGAAATCTTATTCGATTTAATTCGAAATTTCAGTACCGAAAATGTAGAAGTTTACACAGAAACTTTTCCAGATATCGTTTCTAATAAAACTTTAGTACGAAAACTATTTCAGAATATCATTGAAAATGGTATAAAGTACAATCAATCAGAAGAAAAAATCATCAATATTACATTTGATAAAAACGATAACAATGTTATTTTTAAGATAACGGATAACGGAATCGGAATTGATAAAAAGTATCACAAAAATATATTTGGAATGTATAAGCAACTGAATAGTAAATCTAAATATTCCGGTGCAGGTTTGGGTTTAGCTATTTCTAAAAAAATCGTTCGGCAATTAAACGGTGAAGTTTGGGTAGAATCGATACTTGGAAAAGGAAGTACTTTTTTTATTCAGTTACCTGCTAAAGCGGTATAGCTCTTCAATACTATGCTTAATCTGTTTTAAAAACCTATTAAGTTTGATTACCCGTGTTTTACAAAAGTGTAACTGCTTTCAATATAATATAAATAAGCTACCCGCTAAAGTATCAAATACCCAACAACAGAAAAGGCAACACCTAAATTTAGGTATTGCCTTTTCGATATTAGTAAGAGAAACCAAAATTTAATTTCTACTTCCATTTAATTGTAAATAACGTTCTCTCAGATTCTTACGCGCGAAGAAAATACGACTTTTGATAGTTCCAAGTGGAGCATCTAATTTTTCTGCGATTTCATCATATTTAAAACCATTGTAAGACATTAAAAATGGTTCTTTTAAGTTTTCCGGTAAATCATCCACTAATTCCACGATTTCATCAAACCTCAAACTCCTCTCGCCACCGTTTACTACTACTTGATCCCCTGAATTGATATAATAATCATTATCTGTCGCATCTGTAATTACACCTCTGCGTTTTTTCTTACGATAATCGTTAATAAATATATTTCGCATAATCGTACTACTCCAAGCTTTGAAGTTCGTACCTGGTTTGAATTTATCCGCATTCTTTAAAACTTTGAATGCTGTATCTTGATATAAATCTTGTGCATCTGTGAAATCACCAGTTAGTTTATATGCAAATGCGTGTAGCATTGACTGAAATTGTACTAGTTGTTTTTGAATATCCGCTGTCATGATCTATAATGTTTTATATGTGTTTAACAGAACTGGGGTTTGTCAATATTGTTTCTAATTTTATAATACAAAGTTATAACATTAATCTTTAAATGTCAATTTTTTATTCATTATTTCTACCATTATAATGTTAAAATTATTAACAATTGCCTATTATTACTATAATTGATGGTAATATAGACATAAACTATGGGTAAAAACGTTCAAATTGTCAATATTATTAACAATTCGAAACAATATGAAATCCTATGACGTTTCTATTATGTTTTTCAGATATTATTTTAGGATAATTTCTAAAAATAATCGTAACTTTATCATTCCAAATTATAATTGTTAAAAATATTGACAAATGCACTTTGTTGCTCAAAACATAAAATACTTTCGTAAAAAGTTCAGTTTGAGTCAGTGTGACTTAGCTGACAGGGTTGGATTAAACCGTGGAAATATAGCTTCTTATGAGAAGAATATTGCAGAACCTAAGATTTGTAATCTTATAAAGTTAGCTCAATTTTTTCAAATTGGTGTTTCAGAAATCGTTTTGCATGATTATTCAAACGGATCAGAAGAAATCATGAAAGAAGAAGTTAATGTTGAGCCGATTTTTGTTGATAAAGATTTTCAAGAAGTCCTCGAGAAATCCAGGGAATATGAAGATATTATTAATGGTATGAAATGTTACCATAAATTCCAAATGGAACGCTTAACTGGTACTCCAGAAGACATTGCTTTATTAAGTAGTGAGGTCAATCGATTATTATCCGTCTCCAATTGTCTAATGCATTCCCACAAATATTTGATTCAGAAAATTGATAATCATGATAATTGTAAGGATTCTAATGATTAAATAGCCACAAATATAAAATTAAAAATGACCGTTTCTGCCTCTATCTTATGCAAAACGGTCATTTTTAATTCTACTCAATTTATAATTAATCACTTAAAATTAAAAGCTCCAATCCTTTTTCCAAGTATCGATCAAATCAAACGAAATCTTATAAGTTACATCAGGTTTTGAATAATTCCCATCAGCAGCGACGCCAAATAATCCAACTTTCAAACGTCGTCTTGCCCCTAACTTAAATACTCGCTCCAAACCAACCATTATTTCTTGATGGCGAAAATTATTTTCTTTAATCCACAAAAAACCTCCTCCTGCGACTAAACGAACGCCAGTCTTTTTCAATAGTGGGATATTATTAATAAATGCACCGTTGAAGTGATGGACTAGATGAGCTTCAAAGAATAAATCTGTCGTCGATAAAGCAGTATCTAACAATTGAAAAGAACGCAAAGGATTCGAATACCAAATCGGATCTGACTGACGAAAACGTCTGAGATCTACCTCTTGTAACTTTTCTGTATTAATAAAATCACCGACATTTATATTATAAATTAAGTGTCCAAATTGTCCTAATAATAAGTCTTGATTTATCGCAAATTCTAAATAATCAAAATTAATATCACTTCCAAAAACAGTTTCCCAACCTCGCATGTGTCTGAATGTAAAAGTCGGATAATTACTACCTAAAATGATTTTTCGATTCGGTTCTGTCATATACTTCTGACCAGGCGTAAACTCCAAACTAAGGTCAGAAATAAATGCTTGATATGGATCAAAAATCAAAATATCTTCACTTTCCAGTAATTCCTCTAACCGTGTATTACCAATATAATCCTCTACAGATTTTCTATCATTAAAGGAAAAATTAGTACTCATATACAAACCATTAACCACTTCAATTCGATGTCTTAATTCAATTTCATCATTCAAAATATAATTAGAAACACGCAACTGATTCAAGAACGCATCGAAATTATTAATAGATTGAAACTGACGGCTTACTCGAAATCGAACATCGGCCAAACGATGTGGATCATAACGAAACCAACCATTTGCGAAACCTGTGAAATCATTGTTATTAAATCCATAACTCAACCGAGCCGAAGCACTCATCATTTGTCCATTCTCAAATCGCCTAAAATAATAACCAAAAGGTCCTGCTCGAAATCCACCAACAACTGAAAAGTCAATTAATGAAGGTAATGAACCCAAATAAACCTCAGATTTTTTTTCATTATTTCGCCAACCTACACCTTCCCAAAAAATCTCTAAAAGTGTCACTTTATTAAATTCCGCAGTAATACTGTCTTGATAATCCTTACTACTGGTGATCGATTCAATGCTATCCCGAAGAAAAACAACTTTCTGCTGTTCCACCGTCAAAGCCTCTGGTCGCAACTTTTTCCAATACAAAGAATCCCGTTTGTAAGCTTCCTTCGTCGTAACGACTACTTCATTCTTAAAGAACTTCGTAGGGAATTCGTAATTCTTTTGAAAGTTAGAAAATCGTAAAGTTGTATTTCCTTTAAACGTCTGAAAACGTCCAACTTTTGTTTCGTAATCAAATCGCTGACGATTCACAATCCAAAGACTATCTTCCAATTGCTCATAACTTTGTTGCAATGAAAATTTATCAAAAAATCTCAATCCACCTTTTGTAAATTCAAAATCAACTCTATTAATATTCCACAATCCGTCATTAATATAAATGTAACCATTCACCGTTGAGTTTCCTGACTTTCGAGGAATCACCTTAATTTTATGCACCAAAACATTTCCCTCTGCCTTCGTATCAATCAATTTAAATTTATAAGATAAAATAGAAGTATTACTCAAAGGTGAGATAATTGGCGTTTCTGCAATTCCCGTCAAACGAACCATATTTCGATAAAAATTAAAATCCGTTTCTCCGAATAGTGGAATGAACAAACCTCTCTTATCTCCATAAACCTTATAAGCAGTACGTTCTTCCTTATAATTTTTTGGATATTGATA
>CAWVWD010000272.1:0-6225 GCA_963933585.1 uncultured Saprospiraceae bacterium | reverse complement strand
TTGGAAGGTATTCAGTTAGAATGGATTTCTACGCATTTTGTAGCGAAAGCTTGGAAGCGATTGATTGGTGATTTTATAGAAGTTATTCATGCAAAAGGACAAAATCCGAGTTTGGTTAATTGTTCTTTTAATATTGATAATAATGATTTTATTAATGACGTAGAAACGTTTAAATCATACGTTTCAAAATTGCCGAAAGGTAAATTCTTTACCATCGATGTGACGAATGAAACTGGCTTGACTGAGAGTTTAGCGAAAGCGATTACGGAAGGAAATGAGGTTTTAGAATCCCTAAATGATCACAGTTTTGACCTTTCAGAAACGCATCAATTAATACAGTTTGCAATTAGTTTGGATGATGAATATTTTCCAAGTATTGCAAAAGTTCGAGCCTTAAAAATACTTTGGCAACAGGTTTTGACGGCTTGGAATGCTGATTTGAAAATCGTATCAAATATCGAAGTGCATTTGACAGAGAATGCTCAATCGGACGATGAAAATTACAACAAAATCAAGGCGACAACACAAGCAATGTCTGCTGTAATTGGCGGTGCAAATCGCTTATATATTTATCCTTCAGATAGTTTCAAAACAGAAAATGGAACGACTTTTTCTCGCAGAATTGCCTTAAATGTGCAGCATTTATTGCAACAAGAAAGCTATTTGGATAGGGTTGTGGATACTTCGGCAGGAAGTTATTTTGTGGAGGAATTGACGGAGAAAATTGCGGAGAAAGCTTGGAGGGAATTTCAAAATAGTTAGTAATTAACGAAATATTGATAATCATATCAAATTATAGATGAAAATATTGAAAATAGGATTAATCGTTTTTCTTTCGATTTATGTAGTCGTCTGTTTGATATTATACTTAATGCAAGAAAAGCTATTATTTCATCCGTATCAAATACCAACAGATTATACGTATCAATTTTCTGCTGAATTCGAAGAGATTAATTTAAATTCGAATGATAATAATTTGATTTTAAATGGTTTATATTTCAAATCTGTAGAAAAAAAAGGAATTGTTTTGTTCTTTCATGGAAATGGTGGAACGGTAAACGATTGGGGCGAAGGAGCAGATTTTTATACGAATTTAGGGTACGATATTTTCTATTTTGATTATAGAGGTTACGGTAAAAGTGGCGGAAAAATCAAAAGTGAAAAACAGTTAATGAATGATGCGAAAGTCGCTTATGAATATGTCAAAACGAAATTTAGTGAAGACAAAATTATCGTTTCTGGAACTTCAATAGGAACTGGAATGGCATCACAAATTGCGGCAGGAAACAATCCGAGACTATTATTATTAAACACTCCTTATTCGAGTTTGGTAAAGTTGATTCGACAGAAAATGAAAATTGTACCGAGTTTTTTGGTTAAATATAAATTCAAAACGACCGATTATATAGAAAGTATTAATTGTCCTATTTATGTATTTCATGGAGATAATGATGTCGTTATTCCACATTCACATTCATTGGAATTGAAAGCAAATCATTCTAAAATTAATTTAAATATAGCAGAAGGTTTTGGGCATAATGATATTACAAGTAGCAAATTATACAATAGTAAAATGATTACTATTTTAAAATAAATAATTTTGAATCACAAAAGACATAAAAGAAAAGTAAATCCTTTTGTGAAAAGACTTTTGTATCTTTTGTGGTTCAAAACACTAACAAAAAAATGAAAAAAATACTAATTGCTAATCGTGGCGAAATTGCGATAAGAGTCATGCGTACTGCTCGAAAAATGGGGATCAAAACCGTGGCGGTTTATTCGGAAGCGGACAGAAATGCGATGCACGTAAGATATGCGGACGAAGCCGTTTTAATCGGTGAAGCACCGTCTTCAAAGTCTTATTTGGTGATGGAAAATGTATTGAACGCAGCGAAACAAACTGGGGCTGATGCCATTCATCCCGGTTATGGGTTTTTGAGTGAAAATGCGGTTTTTGCTCAAATGGCAGAAGATGCTGGCATTACTTTTATTGGTCCAAAACCACACGCAATTCGGGTGATGGGCGATAAATTACAAGCGAAAGAAACGGTCAAAAATTATAATATTCCAATGGTGCCGGGGATTGATGAAGCGGTGACAGATATTGAAATCGCTAAAAAAATTGCGGTACAAGTTGGTTTTCCAGTATTGATAAAAGCGGCTGCTGGTGGTGGTGGAAAAGGGATGCGAGTGGTCGAAAACTTGGAAGAATTGCCAGAGCAAATGGCTCGTGCGATTAGCGAAGCGACTTCTGCATTCGGCAACGGTGCGGTATTCGTAGAAAAATACGTGGCTTCGCCTCGTCATATTGAGATTCAAGTTTTGGCAGATACGCACGGAAATGTGGTACATTTATTTGAGCGTGAATGTAGTATTCAGCGTCGTCATCAGAAGGTTTTGGAAGAAGCGCCATCTTCTATTTTGACTCCTGAAATCAGAAAAGCAATGGGCGAAGCGGCTGTGAAAGTTGCGAAAGCTTGTGATTATGTTGGTGCAGGAACGGTTGAGTTTTTATTAGATGCAGATTTAAATTTTTACTTTTTAGAAATGAATACTCGTTTGCAGGTCGAGCATCCGGTTACTGAAATTATTACTGATTTGGACTTAGTCGAGCAGCAAATTTTAGTGGCAAGAGGCGAGAAATTGGCGTTCACACAAGAAGATTTGACCATTAATGGGCACGCTTTGGAATTACGGGTTTATGCAGAGGATTCATTGGATAATTTCACGCCAAATGTCGGTACTTTATCGACTTATATTCGTCCAGAAGGTGAAGGGATTCGCTTGGATGATAGTTACGAGGAAGGCATGGAAATTCCGATTTACTATGATCCGATGATTTCAAAATTAATCACTTTCGGAAAGACTCGTGATGAAGCGATTCAGTTGATGAAAGAAGCGATTTCACAATATAAAATTGAAGGCATTCAAACGACTTTACCTTTTGGTAAATTTGTATGCGAACACGAATCTTTCACGTCTGGTAATTTCGATACGCATTTTGTAAAAGATTATTATTCTCCGGAACAAATCAAGGCTCAACAATCGAAAGAGCGTGAAGTCGCTGCGATGTTAGGTTTGAAGTTATTTGTGGAAGATGGAAAACGATTGAGACCTGCGGAAAGTATGGGAACAGATTGGTCCGTTCGATAGGGCAAATGGCACTGCCTTTGCCGACGTGTAGAGGGTAATTTTTCCTGGTAATTTCGCTGATGACGCTGATTAATAAAGGTGAATTACGTTTTAAGCATGGTTGTTATTGGAAATCAACAATTAAATTTTGGGTAGCGTAGAGAAGATTATAAATACAACTTAAAATTAGAAGAAATGAGTAACTTAATATGTACACTATTTTTTGGTTTACTTCTTATTCCTTTTTCAAACCAAATAACTATTCCTTCTTCAACTAAAACTATTGTTGGTACGTGGGTATCGGTAGATGATCAAACTGGCGAGGAAAGAAGTCATATTAAAATTTATAAAGCCAAAAATGGACTGTATTATGGTAAGGTGATTAAACTACTTTTTAAACCTGAAGGACAAGAAAATCCAAAGTGTACAAGGTGTCCAAAAGATGATTATCGTTACAATCAGCCTATTATAGGTTTAGTTCTTTTGTCAAAAATGCAAGGTAGTAAAGATTTGAGAGCTGCAAAAAAAGGAAAAGTGCTTGACCCAGAGTCAGGATATATTGCGGATTGTCAAGTCGAACTTTCTGATAATGATGTTGATGTTTTAAAAGTGAGAGGTTATTGGAAAATGGTTTCTCTTGGTGTTACACAAACTTGGAAACGGTTGAAGTAGATTGGCAAAGGCAGTGCCGTTTGCCCTACGTTAAACCTTTCCGTCATTCCGACGTAGGTCGGAATCTCCTGAGCATTAAAGACGAAACCTTAATAAAGTACGAAATCAAAAAATCATGCGAATAACAGATAAAACATATTTCAACGATTATCAAAATCAATTGGGTTTTGACTTAGAAAGCATGTTTAATTCCATGGATTTTGATAGTAAAAAAGTGGACTTAGGTTACAGAATACAAGCATCTGCCGTATTTTCATCGAATATTGAAGGAAATTCAATCGATTTGAATTCTTTTATGAATATCAAATTATCCAATCAAATATTTAAACCAAAAAAGGAAGTTCAAGAAATTGATGATTTGATAACGGCTTATGAATTTGCGAAAGCGAATGAATTGAATGAGGAAAATTTGTTAAAAATACACGAAATTATAGCACAAACACTTTTGCCTGAATATCGTCAAGGCGTTTATCGCAATGATAGAATGGGCGTTTTTGATGAAAATGGTTTGGTGTATTTAGCGATTGAAGCTGAATTTGTAGCGAATAAAATGCAAGAATTATTTACGGATATTCAAATACTTTTGAAACAAGATTTGACACTTTCAGAATTGTTTTATCATGCGTCATTATTACATTTAAAATTTGTCCACATTCATCCGTTTTGGGACGGCAACGGCAGAACTGCACGATTGTTAGAAAAGTGGTTTTTAGCGATGAAAATTAATAGTCGAGCGTGGAAAGTTCAGTCAGAAAAATATTATAAGGAAAACTTGAAAGCGTATTATAACAATATCAATTTGGGTGTGAATTATTATGAATTGAAGTATGATGGTTGTTTGGATTTTTTGGTGATGTTGGGGAAATCATTAATAACAAAATAATTATGGAAGATGTAACAACTTGTAAATGCAAAGGAAAATGTCAGAATAACCGTTGTGCGTGCAAAAAAAGCAGGAAACCTTGTTCTGAACAATGCAAATGTGAGGATTGTCAAAATCCTTATAATGGTGTGAAAGTAGATGAATTGAATATCTGTACTTTGGATAATATTCAATATTACAAAAAAGCATCAAAAGAAAAACTACAAACAAAAGTAATGTTGTCTTGTGAGTGTGAAGAAGTTGAGATAGAGAAACTTTTGAGCACTGATGGTTACGATTGTTCAGAATGTGGTGAAAATTATTACTATTCTATTTGTTGGAATGATGTAGCACAAGACAGCACAACTTGGCATTGTGAAGTTTGTAAAACTTGTAGATATTGGCGAGAATGGCATTGTGATAATTGTAATAAATGTACGTATGGTGTTTCGTTAGATTGCCAACATTGTGGGGCATCTGGTGGTTATTCGGAGATGTTTTAGGGAATGAATGATTTTTGTGGTTTGTGATGGGAACACTGATGACGCAGATTGGCAAAGGCAGTGCCGTTTGCCCTACTTTACACCTTTTCCGTCATGCTGAATTTATTTCAGCATCTCCTAAACTGTAAATACGAAATCTAATGCAAAACATAAAATCAACGTCATAAAATACAGATAAAAGCGAATTTCCAATGAGATTAATAAAACAAATAATCAAAATATTACCATTGATAATTTTAATAATTCTTTCAATTCTCTCAATGAAAGGAAGATTAGTATTTGGATCTGGATTAGGGGACATAGTTTTTCATGGTTTAATTCATATTGGATTAATAATTTACGGAATTTACCTTATCCTAAAAAAGGAAAAACAACAAAATATTAGTTTGATATTTCCTATTTTATCAATTGTGTTTTGTGGATATTTGATTTTATCAATGACAATTTGGAGAGGTGTAGAATATCGTTGGAATGGTAATATTTTTTTTTAAATATAAAAGCGAATTATCAAGATAAGATAAGATATATATATGCTGTGTTTTAGGAAGGTTATAAATATTAATGAATCCTGTCTAATTCTATCAAATCCGCATCAAAAAAACTAACAAAAAAATGAAAAAACCAAATTTCAAAAATATACAATACAAACGCCAATCAACCGCACCAAAAGCTGAAACTAAATGGCAGACGCCTGAAGGAATCGACATTCAAACCGCTTATGATAAAACCGTAGTGGAAGGTTACGAACATTTGGATTTTGTAGCGGGAATCGCTCCGAATTTGCGAGGTCCTTATAGTTCGATGTATGCGGTTCGTCCTTGGACCATTCGACAATATGCAGGTTTTTCGACGGCTGAGGAATCGAATGCTTTTTATCGTCGAAACTTAGCACAAGGTCAAAAAGGCTTGTCGGTTGCTTTTGATTTGGCAACGCATCGAGGTTATGACAGTGATCATCCTCGGGTGACTGGAGATGTGGGTATGGCAGGTGTTGCGATTGATACGATTGAAGACATGAAAGTTTTATTTGACCAAATTCCTTTGGATAAAATGTCG
>CAWVWD010000271.1:0-6232 GCA_963933585.1 uncultured Saprospiraceae bacterium | reverse complement strand
GGAAAGATAAGAAGCATGTTTTCGTCCTGCTATGTGTTGCGTAACACAAATCGGACTTAGGGAGCGAAACCGCATTTTACCTGTAAAAACGGGTTCCGATTGCACTTCTACGAACTCAACTTTAAAATCAACACGGCTTTTTGTATCTCGAATAAAAAAAGTTTGTTGTTCAAAAAGACCGGTGACAAAGTTTTGCATCGCCTCATCAGCATAAAAAGAAATAATCAAATTTACCGTATCGCCTTGTAGTATAAATCGGTCTTCATAACGTTGGTATTTTGGTAATTTCAATTCAGAAAAAGTAAATAACTTAAACTGCTTATTACCTAATTGATACCCTCTATTGTGTAGCCATTCAGAATACTCCTCGTTCGCTTGTTGTAGTGTTTTGTAAACAAAGCTACTTAATGCATAGGTATAATTAATAGGTAGAATACTGCCGATTTCGGTTTTGAAAGTTAGATTTAATCTCATAAGAAATAACTAGGTTTTGTTTGCTGACAAGGTAGGTATTTATTTTTTATTTTTTACAACAGGGAGTGAATTTTTCAAACATAACTACTAAATTTAAAATAAATTTAGTAGTTTTTGAAACGTTATTTTCTCCTAATTTTTATATCTCTAGAGGAAATTATTGACGATTACGCCCGCTTTAGAATGGCCTATTTTTTTTATTTTAATAAAGAAAATGGAAATAACCTCTTTATAGTCGATATTATCGATTCTTGGTATTGAGCATTGAGCATTGAGCATTGATGTGAACTTCTTACTCATTTATCATATTTTTTTTCAAAAAACTATTTAAACTGTGAAACGAGAATTCTTTCTTAATGGCAACAAAATTTATAGCGAAAACACCTTTTTTAGAGAAATTACGATAACAATTTCCCCTGATTTTAAGTGGAAATATGGTTATAATTATGCTATTTTAAGAGAGATTTTAGAAGGTGATTATGGTTTGCTTGATTGTAACGAGCCTTGTATAATTCGATGGCAAAGGTTTAAAATTTCTGCAAGTAAAATGGAGGAGGTGCTATTGTTTAAGCTTGTGAGTGTTTTTGATGAATTGGCGAATGTGGAGTTGATTTTGGAGTAATCTTCAATCCGTATCGAGTTTTAAAGCTGACATGGATTTTATTTTCCGATGTGGCCTCAATTTCCCTATAATTTAAAAGTCCCATCTTTTTTATTCATAATAAAAAGTATTTTGCTAACGAAGCATTGGAGTTTTCAATGGAGTATTGGAATGGAAATTTCGGTTGGGATATTATAGTTATGTGCTTTTGTTTACTTTTATAAATTTCAAAATCGTGAAGTACTCCTTTTATTCAGTATTTATTTTATTAATAATTTATCCCCAAAGTTGTAAACTTAAAATGCTACGAGTACGAGGACCTAAATATGACGCATAATTATAAAAATGGTTTGGGAAAAGTATAAGTAGAGCATAAATCGATTTTTTGTACTTTACCGCTTATGATTTAGTCGCAACGCTCGGTTTGAAATAATTCGTAATGTGATAGTAAAGTCAAACCGTATCGGTGTGCGGCACTTTTTTCGATAATTAAAGGTGCCGCGCACCGATACGAAATTCACTAATTATTTGACAGTCAAATTTTTAAATGAATAGATTGAATTTATTTAAACCGAGATTAGCTTGTAGTTTAAGTGACAGAAGATATGAAGCCAAACAAATTTCAAGAAATGAAACGATTATTGCTTTTTGATATGATGGTCTATATTTGTATTAATAATTGACTATTGAAATATTGAAACATCTTATAAAAATTAAAAAAACTATCATGAAATTCAAGTCTAAACATTACAGAAAATGGTTTGCCTACGGAGGCATCGGTGCAGTTTTAATGGGAACGGGTTTGTCCATGATTATTGATGCGGCATTTTTGAGAAATAACGGTGTTGTATTTTGGGATTGGGTCATTTATGGAACATTGGCATTTTGCGTATTTATGGCAGGCATTTCGTTTTTTGGCGAGGCTATTTTGAGTAAAGTTCGTTATGAAAAGGAACAGGAAAAATAAATAGCGGACCGTTGACCAATGTTATAATTCACATTGAGAATCGTAGAATTTTTAGTGTGAATTATCATCTAGTCAGTGAGGGAATTGATAAAGGTGGTAATCCTAAATTGTTTTTTTATGTAATGGATTTATATTCGGCTTATAATGAAAATGGATATTTTACGTATAAGTAATTCTAAATATTGATTTTGTGGTTTAATGAAATGGAGTACCGCTTGTCCCGAAACCTCAGCGATTGCCCAGAAGAAATACCGATTTATGCCGTAATGCCGGTTTCAATTGAGAAAAAAATCCGTATCAATCCGTAAAATCCGCATAATCCGTGTTCCCATCAAATCCAAATTTCCTATATTTGCGAACTTTAAAAGAAAACAGATAGTTTACAAGCAATAAATACAATGAATGGCGGAATTATTCATTGTTAATTATTCATTATTAATTATATAAAAAAATGAGTTTATCAACACATTACAGCCCGAATGAAATCGAGGCAAAGTGGTATCAGCATTGGATGGATAAGGACTATTTTAGTTCGAAAGTAGATGAGACAAAAGAGCCGTTTACAGTCGTCATTCCACCGCCGAACGTCACTGGTGTCTTGCATATGGGACATATGTTGAACAATACGATTCAGGATGTTTTGATTCGTAAAGCTCGTTTGGAAGGTAAAAATGCTTGTTGGGTTCCTGGAACAGATCATGCGTCGATTGCGACCGAAGCGAAAGTCGTGAAGATGTTGCGAGAACGTGGGATTAAGAAGTCAGATTTGACTCGAGAGGAGTTCATGGAATATGCGTGGGAATGGAAAGAGGAATATGGAGGCATCATTTTACAACAACTGAAAAAGTTGGGTGCGTCATGTGACTGGAACAGAACTCGCTTTACAATGGAACCAAAATTATACGATGCGGTAATTGACGTTTTCGTGGATTTATATGAAAAAGGTAAGATTTATCGTGGATTGAGAATGATAAATTGGGATCCTGAGGCATTGACGGTTTTGTCGAATGAGGAAGTAATTTATAAAGATGTAACTTCAAAATTATATCATGTTCGATATTTGATTGAAGGAACGGAAGCTGAATATATAACGATTGCCACGGTTCGTCCAGAAACGATTTTGGGAGATGCGGCGATTGCGGTTAATCCAAAAGATGAACGTTTTAAACATTTGCACGGAAAACGAGCGATTGTGCCGATGTGTAACCGTTCGATTCCGATTATTGTGGATAGATATGTTGATGTGGAGTTTGGAACGGGTTGTTTGAAAATCACGCCTGCTCATGATCCGAATGATTATGAAATTGGTCAAAATCATGGTTTAGAAACGATTGATATTTTGAATCCAAATGGCACAATGAGCGAAACGGCTGGTTTTTATGTTGGTGAAAACCGATTTAAAGCGCGTAAGTTGATTGCGAAGGATTTAGAGGAAATGGGCGCTTTGGTGCTTATTGAAGATTATAAAAATAAAGTAGGGCATTCGGAACGTACAAATGCGGTGATTGAGCCTCGTTTATCGTTGCAATGGTATGTGGATATGGAGCAATTGGTTCAGCCTGCAATTGATGCGGTTGAAAGCGATGAGGTGGAGTTTTTGCCTGCGAAGTTCAAAAACATGTATAGTCATTGGATGGAAAACATCAGAAATTGGTGTATTTCTCGTCAGTTGTGGTGGGGACAACGAATTCCGGCTTACTATTATGGTGAAGACGTTTTCGTTGGTAAAACACCGGAAGAAGCATTGGCGAAAGCACAAGAAAAATTAGGGAAACCGGAGTTAACAATTGAAGATTTACGTCAAGACGAAGATGTTTTGGATACTTGGTTTTCTTCTTGGCTTTGGCCAATGTCGGTTTTTGATGGTTTTGAAAATCGAGAAGAATTAGATTATTATTTTCCAACAAGTGTTTTAGTAACTGGTTGGGATATTATCTTTTTCTGGGTGGCGAGAATGATTATCGCTGGTTATGAGTTTGAAGGGAAACGTCCGTTCAAGCAAGTTTACTTTACAGGAATGGTTCGAGATGAGAAACGTCGTAAGATGAGTAAATCACTTGGGAACTCGCCTGATGCGTTAGAATTAATCGAAAAATTTGGTGCAGATGGTGTTCGTTTTGGGATGTTATCTTGTGCAGCGGCTGGAAACGATTTGTTGTTTGATGACAAACTTTGTGATCAAGGAAGTAAGTTTTCTAATAAAATGTGGAATGCTTTACGCTTGGTAAAAGGTTGGGAAGTGGTAGAGAAAAATCCAAATGCGGCATCTCAAATTTTAAACGATTTGGCGATTACTTGGATGAATAACAAGTTACAGCAAGAATTGGCAAATCTAGAGGAAAGTATTCAAGCTTTCCGTTTGTCAGAAGGCTTGATGAATTTGTACAATTTTATGTGGAATGACTTTTTTGCTTGGTATTTAGAAATGGTAAAACCAGTTTATGGTGAACCGATTGATCGCCAGACATTGGAAGCAACGATTGATTTATATGAACAATTAATGACGGCTTTACATCCGTTTATGCCATTTATCACAGAAGAGATTTGGCATGAATTGAAAGATCGTAAAGAAGGCGAAGATTGTATTATTTCGACTTGGCAAACTGGTGGTGAATCGGATGCGACTTTATTAAAAGAAGTTGAATTTACACAATCTGTTATTTCAAGTATTAGAGATATTCGGAACCAAAATCAATTGAAACCTAAGGAAGCGTTAACCGTTTTTATTCAATCAACGGATGCCGGAAAAACATTTTTAGCAGATGAAAAATTGAATTCCTTATTAATGCGTTTGGGACATTTGGCGTCAATCGAATTGACGGAAACGGAACCTGAATCTACGGTTGCTTTTGTAACTGGTGCAGAGAAATTCTATGTTAAAATAGAAAAAGAAATTGATGTCGAAGCAGAGAAAATTCGCCTAACGGGTGAATTGGAACGCACGAAAAAATTCTTAATTGGGGTTCACAAAAAACTAGGAAACGAACGTTTTGTAAATAATGCACCGGCTCCTGTTTTGGAAAAAGAACGTCAGAAATTGGCAGATGGCGAAGCGAGAGTGAAGAGTTTGGAAGATAGTTTAGCGACATTGTAAAATATAGGGCAAGTCCCCGAGGTTTCGGGCGGTATCGTCTTTGTGTAATTGGAAATATAAAAACGCCTTGTTTAGTTCTTTGAACTGAATGAGGCGTTTTTTCGTTAAAAAATTATAAATTTGACTTATTATAAATTAATCTATTAATCTATCAATAACCTATGAAGTATAGTTTAGTCAGTCCAAAAGCATTTGAAGACGAGTTCGAAAAAGCAAAATTATTTAAAGAAAAAGCAGAAGGCGACTTTAGTGGATGGATAATTTTGGCATTAAATGAATCTGAACGTTTTCTGGATGAAGACGGACGACATCTAATGTTACAACTTGAAAACCATGTAATTGAAAAATATTTATCTGATTTTAAAAATATTCAAGATGCAAAAGTAGATACGACGTATGTACATAATGCAGGGTTTGATAAATTGGTAAAGATAAATCGAAAAGAATCGCATACGGGTTATGCTACAAACCAAAGTAATATTGAAGTTGATTTTAAGCAATTATTTCGGTACGGACGAAAACCGTTTGTGGACTATTATATTCGCATCTTTCTCAATGTCTTATTTATACCGGTTCTTTTTCCTGTATCCTTAGGTTTTTCTATTTATTGGATTCGTAAAAATCGAAAAGAGATTAGAAAATATAAGGAATGGGTTAGAAGTTTTTACAAAAACGGAGATATTTTACCTGCGATTATTATTAGCTTAAATCCAACTAAAATTGCCGTAATGACTGACCTTTCAAAACATTTTGGATATTATCCAATAATAAAAGTGATGACATTTTATTTTACAAAATTGAATGGAAAACCTATTGAAATCGGAGATAAATTACCAATAAATGCAACATATTTTGATGAAGAAAATCATCCTAAATATTGGTCGGATATTTGGCCTATTCCTGTAGAATTTGCGACTAATGATAGAGATGTAATCGGTGAAAAAAGATATTCGGTTCCAATGGAAGATTGGAATTTGTTGGAAGATAATTTATACCAAATAAATATTGAGGAGGATGGTGTTTATAAGTTGAAAATAGAAGGAAGTAGTTGGTTCGAATAAGATAAAAAAACGCCTTGTTTAGTTCTCTGAACTGG
>CAWVWD010000270.1:0-6254 GCA_963933585.1 uncultured Saprospiraceae bacterium | reverse complement strand
TTCCGTGATGCCTAACTTCTCTCCTACTTCTCGATGCTTATAACCTTCTATTATGTATAAATTAAATACCATTCGATACGATGGCGATAATTTCTGAACCAATTCCAAGATTTCTTGAGCCGCTAAATCCGAAATTGTATTAGTATCTACCGAGACACCTTGTGCATGTGTAATACCCAAAGTGTACTTATATTTCTGATATTTACGATGATAATCAATCGCTGTATTAATTAATATTCGTCGAAACCAAGCTTTGAAAGAAAGGTTCAGAGAATACTTATTCAAATTCTTAAAAACCTTTATATAAGTATCATTGACAATCTCTTCCGCTTCTTCTTGATTTTCTGCATATCGAATAGAGATAGACATTCCGTAAGTATAAAATCGCTTATAGATTTCCCGTTGTGCAGCTGTTTTGCCCTTTCGGGCGGCTACAATCCATTCTTGTAAATCTTGTTTTTCGTTTTTTCCTGGCATCGGCTTGATTTGTTTTGATAATATAATTACGGATGTACTTCAAAAAACGTAGGTTGGAGATTGAAAAATAGTGAATTTTGCGGATACGAATTTAGTGGATAATGCAATTTTTTTATAAAAATGTTTTCGTCCTAATTCATCCTTAAAGGTTAAAATTTAGAAAACAAAAAATACATTTCTAATAATCTAAACCACCTTTTTTACCTTTATGGCATAAAACTCAAAACTATGATTAAAGTAATAATAACGAAAAATAATAAAACCTATACTGCGGATTTAAATAAGCCTTTAGATATTTCGATTCCACTTCGGGAAGGATTCGAAAATGTCAACTGTTTTTATGCACCGCCCGTTCAGATAGAGCCAGTTATATTTGGAGATTTTGTCGGTTCTACACAGAAAGGTGGAAATTTGAACTTCAAAAATATTCGCTTAAATCCACATGGAAATGGCACACATACTGAATGTGTTGGACATATTGCTACCGAAGTTTATAATCTGTCAGATTGCTTAAAAACCTTTCATTTCTTCAGTAAATTAGTCACGCTAATTCCGATAGCGGAAGAAGGCGACAGGATTATTTACCGACATCAAATTGAAGAAATCTTATCGCCAAACGAAACGGACGCCTTAATCATCCGTACGTTTCCGAATGATGATTTGAAAATGCAAACCAATCATTCGGGTGCAAATCCAACTTATATTCACCCCGAAGCAATGGAATATATCGTGGAATGTGGCGTCGAACATTTGTTGGTAGATTTGCCTTCTGTGGATAGAGAAGAAGACGGAGGAAAACTATTATCACACAAGGCATTTTGGAAATATCCGAACGCAATTCGAGAAAAATCTACAATAACAGAATTAATTTATGCTCCAAATTTAATCAAAGATGGATTTTATTTGTTAAATATTCAGATTACATCATTAGAAATGGATGCAAGTCCAAGTAAACCGATTCTTTATTCTATTAATGAGGAATAAAGAATTATAAATGAGGAACTTATCGTTCAAAATGGTCAACTCATTTTTAATTCTACACTCCTCATTCCTAATTAAAAATAAGGTGCTACATCGAAAAACAGCATATCAATCCGAAGTCTTTCAAGACTTTCAACGTCTTGGCAGGCGAAATTATCATGAAATCATTCGATTTTATGAACTGAATTCTGGTGCCATAGAAATACTTAATTTTAATGAATTTTTTATTTTGAAATTAGCATATTGCAATTCTTTATTTGAAATGGAATATTATGAAAAACACCTTCAAGTTGCGGATAAAGTAATTGAATTATCTATTTTTAATAATGTGCATTTGTTTCAGGGCGAAGATATTTATCACAAAACGCTGTTCCAGAAAGCACAATCGCACAAAGCTTCAAATGGTATTTCAAAAGCAATTCATATTACCAAAGAATTACTTAAAATGAATATTCACTCTAAAGAATATCAATCATTTTTAAAATTGTGTTACACAAAAGATGGAACAATATTTTTACAAAACCTTCGAGGTTATGGCGTTTTGACATTCTTTATTGCTGCTGGTTTATTCGTTTTAAATATTCTAATCGTAGAACCTTTTTATCCACAAAAAGTATTGTTATTCAATATTTTATCAATTATCGGTTTATTAATTGGAGCAGGCTTAATCACTTGTGGATTAACGATTCATCATTGGAAAGCAAGACAAAAATTTAAGGATTTTATTAAAAGTATCAAGTAATACCAAGATTAAACTGTGTTGGTTCTAAAAACCGACACAGTTTCTGTGAGCTATTCCTTTTAATTTTCTCCAGTACTTTCGACATCTTTCTACCTCTCCTATTTAACCTTCATCTATCAAAACGTAACAATCAAAACTTCAATTTCTTTCGTCACCGAAACAAGTTCCAAACCATGTTCAATCATTGCATATTTTAGATCAAATAAATCATCAGAATAAGGCATTCTAATATTGTACTTATAAGAATCATAAGGAATTGGACGAACGTAAACGTCTAGTTTTCGGCTTAATAAATCTGCAATTCTTCTAAACTGAATGTTTTCGTAATAAATATAATCTTCATCTTCTGTTCGTTTCCAAAACTTATTTTGGTCAAAAGGAATAGCAGAACGCTGTTCATTTATAATTCTTAATTCCCAATAAGTTTGAGATTCCAAAACGGTGGATAATTTAATTCCGATAAATTCTGCAAAAATTTCAAAGGCCTCTTTTTGGATTTCAATTGAGTTAATATTATCAATAGATTTATTCGTTAAAATAACATCAAAATTATAATTATAAATACTCGTTGAATCCTTAAAATATATCCTCCGATTAGCATATAATTGATTTTCAATACGATAATCTACTTCCTCCAATTCCATGAATTTTAGCCACTTTTTAATGATTGTACCGATTCCATATCTAAGATGAAAATCCACAACTTTTGAATTTACATCCATTTTTTCATAATGAAATGACTTCAAATCCTCCTTATTTTGAATAATCTCTAAGGTAAAATGAGGCTGATGAATCGTTGTATCTTGTGCGGAAATATGATATGCGAATAAACAAAAGATAATAATAAAGATTTGTTTCATAGTGCAACTAAATAATTAGTTAAATATAAGGGAGATTTCAAAAAACCCAAAAAATCACATAAAAAAAACGTTGTCCCGAATTATTCAGAACAACGTTTTTTACTTCACTTAAATGATTAAACCGGTACGGTTTTCTACACTACTAATCTTTAATTTCTTCCGCAGTTTCTTCCTCTTTATCTTCCTTACTTTCTGTTTCAATCTCGGTTTCTACGGCTTCAACATCATTCATTGTTTCTGATATTTCCGTTTCAACAATTGCTTCGGTTTCTTCCGCTTCTAACGCAGCTTTTTCGGCGGCAAACTTTGCTATCATTTCTTCCTCGTGCTTAAAGAATCGTTTTTGAAAACCAATGATTAATAACACGCCAAAGGTAATCGCCGAATCTGCTAAATTAAAAACAGGACGGAAAAATGCAAATGGTTTACCTCCCCAAAATGGAACCCAATCTGGTAAGAATCCATCGTGCATTGGGAAATACAACATATCCACGACACAACCTTGCAGGAATCCAGCATATTCTCCTTCCCACATTTGGGCAATTCCAAAGTAACCTTGCCAATAATCACCATGTGCTAATTGTGTTCCCTTATCAAACATGAAACCGTAAAAAGCACTGTCCAAAATATTACCTAAAGCACCAGCCATTATAAACGCAATACTCACTAATAAACCAATATGAGCCGAACGTTTCAGTAAATAATATAAGTAATATCCCATAAAACTTACGGCAATTATTCTAAATGTACTTAACAATATTTTTCCCCAAACACCACCAAGTTTCAAACCAAATGCCATTCCAGGATTTTCGGTAAAATGAATTCTAAACCATCCATTCTCAGCTCCTAAAGGAAATATTTCATCACCAAGTGCCATATTTGATTTTATCCAAATCTTTAACCATTGATCTAAAATCAAAACTATTAAAACTATTCCGACTGTTATATATGCGTGTTTTTTATTCAAAACGTTTTTGTTTTATTGAAGGTGTAAGGTTTAAGAATATTAGAATTTAAGGTTTTGACCTATTTAAATATTTACGCTGATTTATCGTTGATGAATTCACGTTTACTTTTATCCCCTAAATACCCTTAAATCTTTATACCTTTCTATTATGAATTTCATAAATTCACACAAAAATAGCATAATGGTTGAATTTTCAATATTGAAATGGAAAAATTAAGTAATTGATAACCGAATTAAGGTGGTGGATTTTGAGATTCGAGTTTCAAGCTTAACCGTTTTGACGTAATTTTCAAGTATAAAAAACATTTTTATTAGGTTAAAATATATTGTCTAGTCCTGAAATAGGGTTACAGGACTAGACATAACAATTGAAATTCTTAAAATTTCTAATCTTAAAACCTTATTCTAAAAAGTATAAATCACACCCAAACTTGGAACGATTGGCAATTGGTTTACACGCTCATATTCCACACGATCAAAATAGAAAATATTTTCACGATTATAAACATTCGTCACACTCGCTGTAATTTCCATTTTACTCGTTCTACTGAACTCTGCAATATACTTCACAGAAACATCCATACGATGATAATAAGGCAAACGACCTGTATTTCTATCTACAGAATAAATCACGCCTAAATCAGGATTTTCACTAACAATATCCGTATCGATTCCATTCTCAAAAGGTAAACTAGAATAAAACCCTTGTGTCAATGTAAATGGAAAACCTGAACCGATATTCCAACGAACAGAACTTTCCCAATTATCATTTTTACCAAATTTATAAGAGCAGATAAAGTTTGCATTGTGACGACGATCAAAGTGTGTTGAATATTCCTCTTCTCCGTCATTTCTATTCACATAACCTAATGAGTAAGCCGTCCAAATAAAGAGGTCTTTGCTACGATATTGCAATAAAAAGTCAATACCACGAGCAGAACCAGTTTCGGTAATAAAGTTCGGTTCGCTGATATCTTTCTTATTTCTATTCAATGAAATCAACTGTGGAAACGCCTTGTAATATGGTTCAATATTCAATCCGATATTATCACTAATATCAATTTCAATTCCACCAATCGCATGAATAGATTTTTGTAGACGGCTTTCCGCATCCTCTGTAGAATTTGGTTGAGCAACATCCGAAGGGCTTGAAATAAATCCAACAAACAGATTCACAATATCTTGTTCATTCACCGCTGAAATCAAATCTTGTGTATAATATCCACCTGCAAATTTAAAACGGACACGGTCAGAAGCATTGAATTTAATTCCCAAACGAGGTTCAATCGTTCTCTCTGAAATCGATGCATAATATTGAAAACGAACACTTGGCTCGATGACCAATCTATCCAATGACTTACGGTATTTCAAAAATCCAGCTAATTCCGTTGTGTTTTGAACTTCGTTAATAGTATTACCATATAAATTTGTGAATTCAAAATCAGTTCTATTTCCAGTTACATTAAATCCATATTTGAATTCGCTGTTATCACCATAATATGTAAAATCCAACTTTGCCACAAATCCACCAATTGAACTACGACGAGGAGCATCATCTCCTTCTTGAATTTCAATATCGTAATTTGAATAGTTAAAATTACCACCAATAATCATTTTGGAAGCACCCGGAATAAGTACAAAGTCAGCTCCTCCACCTTGAGCGATCCAGGCCAAATCGGCAATATTTGAGTAATTTACTCTATCGGTATAGTTGAACCCAAACAAATTCAACTTACTCCCATTTCCACCATTAAAGGAAATTTTTCCATATAAATCGGTATAACTGAATGGCAAACCTGCTGTATCAATATAAGAATACAGGGTTTTTGAAGTCTCATTGATATAAGAATGTTTTCCTGTAAAAATATAAGAAACAGAATTTCCTCTTTCATCTAATTTTTTAATCGGTCCTTCTATCAATGCTTTCGCTTGAAATGGACTCACACTCACCAATCCGCCTAACCTTTTCTTATTTCCATCTCGTGTTGTAATATCAATAATGGCCGAAACTCTTCCACCATATTCTGCATTGAAACCACCAGTCAAAACTTCTACATTTTTGATAATTTCCGTTTCAAAAACAGAGAAAAAACCAATAGAGTGAAATGGATTCACAATCGTCATTCCGTCCATCATCACCCGATTCTGAACCGGCGAACCTCCACGAATATACAATTGTCCACCCTGATCACCAGTGAAAACGACACCTGGCAAAACTTGTAAATAT
>CAWVWD010000269.1:0-6271 GCA_963933585.1 uncultured Saprospiraceae bacterium | reverse complement strand
GCGGATAGTAATAATTGTTCAATTTCTGATACTATTATCGTCATGCAACCAACATCTTTAGCGATGATTCCGAGTATTTCTGGAGCATCTTGTTTTGGTAATGCAGATGGAGCAGTTGGCGTGACACCAGTTGGTGGCTTTGGTCCTTATGGCTATCAATGGAGTTCGGCAACGACCGATACTTTAAGTTCAATAGTAGGAATACTTTCGGGAACTTATACGGTGACGATTTCGGATTTTAACGGTTGTACATTAGTGGATTCGTTCTTTGTTCCTCAGCCTCCAATGTTAATACTTATCAGTAATTCTACGCCTGTAAATTGTAATGCTGGAAGCGACGGTTCTGCATTTATCAATGTTTCGGGTGGAACGTCACCTTATAGTTATAGTTGGAACTCAACCGCAGCAAATTCGGATTCGATTACCAATTTGCCTTTTGGCAATTATGAAGTAACTGTTACCGATGTTTACGGTTGTCAAATTGCAGATACGATTTCGGTGACAGAACCGACCGTGCTTAATTTGGCATTATCTCAACAACCTTCAAGTTGTTACGGTGTAAATGATGGAGAAGCCTACGTTGTGATTACTGGCGGAACATTAGATTACACGATTCTATGGAACAATACACCCACTGGTGTTACGGATTCTATCGCTTATTTGACCGGTGATGAAATGTATATTGTGACCGTAACCGATGGAAATAGTTGTGTTGCGATTGATAGTGTTTTCGTTCAAGAGCCAGACCCAATTACGGCACAAGTTGTGGTTACAGATGAAACCTGCTTCACATCGGATGATGGAATTGCAGCAGTAGTTATAAATGGCGGAACAGCTCCTTTCTTTTACGATTGGGGAACAAATGCTAATAATCAAACGACTCAAACGGCCACAAATTTAGCTTCGGGCGTTTATACGGTTTTGATTTCGGATGTTAATAATTGTAATGCGCAAGCGACCGGAGTGATAAATCAACCAGATTCGCTTCAAGCAAGATTGACGAAAGTCGATATCGCTTGTTATGGAGATGCGACCGGTTCGGCGACGGTGACGGCAATCGGTGGAGTAGGAGGTTATACTTTCTCTTGGCAAACGAATAGTGGTCTTCAAAATGGTGATACAGTGATTAATTTAGTTGCAGGTGTTCACGCTGTGGTCACAGTAACAGATGCGAATGGCTGTGAAACGACCGATCAAATAATCATTACACAACCGGATGCTCCGCTTACTGCAACGACTGTTTCTGAAGATGTAGATTGTTACGGTGATGAAGATGGACGAATTGAAATAACTACAATCGGTGGAACACTTCCTTACGAATATACTTTTGATAATAATTCACCAACGACAACCCACGTTTTCATCGGTTTGGACGAAGGAAATTATGATATTACGATTGAAGATGCCAATGGTTGTACGATATTGCAACAAGCAAATATTACACAACCAGACGAAATCGTCGTGGATTTAGGAGCGGATATTTTTCTGGAAGATGGCGAACAAGCGATTTTAGAAGCAAATATCACGAATGGTTTTGCGCCGTTTATTTATGTTTGGCAACCAGCAGATTCTTTATTAAGTTGTGCGGATTGTCCAAGAACGGTTGTTGGAAATATCATTTTTGATAAGCGTTATGACTTAATTGTCACGGATGCGAATGGTTGTACTGGCGAAAGTTTCGTTATTATCCGTACAAAGAAAACGAAAGATATTTTTGTTGCAAATGCTTTTACACCAGATGATGACGGTAACAATGATTTCTTATTCGTACAAGGAAATCCGTACGTTGGAGAAGTTAAAATATTCAGAGTCTTTGACCGTTGGGGAGAATTGGTGCACGAAAGTATCAATCATAATCCGAATGATCAATCTTTCGGTTGGAATGGAACCATGAAAGGTCAGCCAATGAATGCTGGCGTTTTCGTTTGGATGGCAGAAATAGAATTCGCAGATGGCGATGTGAAAGTTTATCAAGGAAGTTCGATTTTGATTCGATAATCTTTGAGTTACGAGTTGCAAGTTGCGTTTGACGCGTTTTATCGCTATTGTGATAGAAAACTCGCCACTCAAAAAATAGAAAAGGTAGAATGCTCTAAAGCGTTCTACCTTTCTTTTTTGTACGCAACGGAAATACAGTTAAAACGTAATCACATGGGTTGAAATGGATTGCGAGTTACGGGCTGCGTATGACGCGTTTTGTCATTATTGCAATAAAACCCAAAGCCCAAAATCCAAGATTACTACGAAAACAAAACGATTGATACGCCTACTTATTGGAATTTTTTATAATGGTTAGTACGCCACAGGAAATTCATAATAATGAAATTGGAGTTGATATAGCTGGATTGTAGAAACACATTTTGGGAATAAGAGTCTTTGGTGAGAATGATTATCACCTTACGCATCGTCGATATTTCGATGGTTCTAATTTGAATACGGCCATCAGGTTTCAATATGCTAATAGTTTTACAAATGAAACTGGTGACTCAGCTATTGAATGATTGGATTGGATTACATTCTGATTGTTGATAATCCGACTGATATTCTGAAGAATCGAAAAGAGTTTCTTAATTCGTCTGGTCTTAATTCAATTAGGCCTTCGTTTTTAGTATTGACGTTAACGTTATGATTAGGTAGGTCTTAGGCAGTTAATAATTTCTTTTATCCTTTATATAAAGGATAAGGGAGCAGATAGGAAGCATATTAAACTAAGAAAGGCTTCCCGAAGGAAGCCTTAATATTTTAAATACAAGAGGTTATAAACACTTATAACTTATTTGTATCAATTACTTTTACAAGTAAGCTTATGCTGCTTTTGCTTTTGAAGACTGAACAGCTAAACTATAAATCACTAAGCCAAATCCGATTTTGTTAACCGCATCACCTAAGTTATAAATTAAATCCATTGATTGAATATCTAAAATACCACTCAACAATCCATCTGTTTCGATTGCCATGTAGCCGATAGGATAAATAGCCCAACCTACTAAAACAAACCAACCTAAAGTTTTGAAAGCTTTCTGTAATATTGGGTCATTAGAATTTCCTGCTAATTTTTTAGCAGAACCTAACCATACTTCATATACGATACCAGCATAACCAATTGTAGAAATTGCACCCCAAATTGCAGATGAATCTCTATAAACAGTTTCTCCTAAATAACCAGCAACTAGCATGATTAAAGAGTAACCAATCATTTTCCATAATAAAGTTTGTGTTGCACCAAATGCTTTTAAAATTAAATAGAACTCAACACACATCAATGGAACTGTTAAGATCCAATCAATATAACGGAATTCCGTTGGAGAAGAACCTGTTTCGATCCAATAATCTCTCATGTAATAATAATGAACACAAGCAATAGCAGTAATCAAACCTGATACTAAAAGAGAGGTTTTCCATTTGCCATCTACATTCGAATATTCAAAAAAGAAGAATACTGATGCTGCAAACATTGCCATTGTTCCGATAAAGAACGTAAAGCCGACATAATCTCCTGACGCTAAGTTCGCCAAGAATAAATTTGATAAATCCATAATCTTAATAATTTAATAGTTTTTCGTAAATAATACTTTGAAATTTGTATATAAATCCTATTCTACCTCTTCAGGCAGTTTTGAAATTCCTCTTTGGTGTTTTTGTGAGTTAGCTATAATTCACTTGCGGAAAAAGGCTATCCATCTTTCCATAAACTTGTTCAATTAATAAAATGTGTGGTAGCGTGAATAAAGAAAGTATTACAAAGAAAATTTGAACGAGTGTATATCCAAACTCAAAATAATAATTAACGCTTACGCAAAATATAATGAACAAAATAGCAATTATTGTGAACGGTAAAGCATTCTTTGAATACTCAAACCATGTAAAATGAACCGATTTTGATTTAATAAACCTGAACTGATCTATCATAGAACCGTAAGAATGCCAAAAAACAAAATAAACGGTGAATCCTAAAATTAATGGTAAACTGTAATACATAACCATTAATAAAATCAAAGACGATATCTGAAGTAACAACTCATTTTTATCAATACATCTTTTTGAATACAAATAAAATAAGGTCCAAATATTCAGTATTAATAAGGTACGAGGAATAAATAAAATGATACTATCATTCATTAATAATAACTCGACTCCAGTTATTCCCGTGATAACACCTATCGTTGTTTCATAATGTAGGCAGAGCGGCGAAAGTAAAACAAAGCTCCCACTCAATAAATACATCAGTATTTTAACAATAGCATTATCAACCTTAATAAAATTCCAGTTTGATTGCCCAAAATGATAGATAGAAACAATTATGAATAACAAAAAGGCGATTTCGGGAAACAGTAACCAAATTATCCCGTAAATCATTATCAAACCTAAGTAAACACTAAAGAATTTGACGTAATTATTTTTATTCACATTACTCGCTAAATGCTTGAACAAAAGTAAATCAGTTGCACCATGTGGTAAACCAATTAAGACAATTAGAACACCCGAAAAAACCAACTCAACTAACACAGAATCAAATAAATTTATTAAGCCACCCATGACACAAATTACTGTGGCAATGAAGATAAATATGTTTGATTTTGAATTAATTTGAGCATTCATCACGAAATAATAGTTTATGTACACTGTATTATTGTTACTATATTTTATGTCGTCACGAACACAAGATAGATAATTTTGTTTATAAAAAATCAAACAAAAAACAATATTTATCTTATTTGGATTAAATATAAATAAGGTTTTAAAAGCAGAACTCTTTGTATTTTAGCCATCAAACAAATATCATAACTAATTACTAGTCAATTTTTTAAGTAAAAAAAGATGACTTTTTTTTTAAAAAAAATTACCTCAAAACAACTAAAAAGATAAATTGTTTAAAATGGGTAAAAAGATAAGTTAGAAGTTGGTTTGTAGCGTTATCATTTTTCACATTTTTTTTAATTTCAGCCAGATTATTTATTCAATAATGTGCAAAAAATTTGAAAAATTAATTATTAAGAACGAATAAATTTAGTCGAACTCCTTCAAAAAACAGACAAGTAATTCTTTCTAAATTTCGTCGAAAAAACTAGGCTACTTTTCTAATTTTAGCTTTCTAATAGCTTGATTTCTTTAATTTTTGTATGAATGATATGAATCTAATTGCTCGTTAATTAAGTTTTATGCTTTAAAATAGGGATGAAAATATATTACAAAGTTCGGAATCGTTTTTCCTTTTTAGACACTTATATTAATTTGAGCGAAAGTGGAAAGGTTAAAAGCTATAAATAGAAAATTATAGGGATTTTTTATAGTTGATCAATCTATTTTAGAGAAGAATTATTTGGTTGTTCGATGAATTTTGTCAAAATCAAGTAAATTACGATTTTCATAGCGGCTGTCTTTAACTGCCGTAGCGGGTTCAATATTTTATTAAACCTAAAGACAGCCGCTACGCGCAAAAAGTATCAAATAACTTGTTATTTGATACTTTTGGTTCATTATTAGGATTCACATAACCTAACTTTTTTAGGGCGAATATTAAGGATCAAAAAACTATTTCTGATAGAATAAATAGTTGAGCACAAGAAATCTAAGTATCTATTTCAGATCACTTCTGTGAAAGCTTATTTGAATATTGACTTTCTTCAAAAGAAAGCTTCAAAAATATTCAAAAAACTATATATCTAGATACTTTAATGTAAAATATAACTTTGAAGGCTAAGATTATTTGATTTTTGTAAGTTTTGACTTTGAAGTTGTTGTTAATTGATTTTTTTAAGCGAAAATTTGCTATTTTTATGCGAATTTCCGCAACTACTTAATATAAAGCAATGTTGCAATAATAGGATAAATTTTCATTCGCTAACTAATAATCAATATTATAATAACGATAAATGGACGCATTAAAACAGAAGTTTCACGAAAAGTCATCTGCTTTGGCAGTGGAAGTAAAAGCCTTATTAAAAGAACATGGTGATTTAAAAGTTGGAGAGATAAAATTAGGTCAAGTTTATGGTGGAATGCGAGGAATGCCCAGCATGCCTTGGGAGCCATCTTCATTAGACGCTCAAGTCGGAATCCGCTTTAGAGGTTATTCTATTCCAGAGTTAAGAGAGCTTTTACCAAAAGCTCCAGGTGGAAAAGAACCGTTACCAGAAGGTTTATTTTATTTAATGCTTGTCGGTGAAATTCCAACTCAAGAAGAAGTTGAATCTATTTCAGAAGAATGGAGAAATCGGTCAACTATTCCTGCGCATACTTTTGCAGCTTTGGATGCTTTATCAAAAGATAC
>CAWVWD010000268.1:0-6281 GCA_963933585.1 uncultured Saprospiraceae bacterium | reverse complement strand
TCCCTTAATTTCTACTTATACCATTGTGAAAAATATGCCACAGTGCCAACTATCTGTAAATTGCTAATAATCAACAGTTTACACTTTCAATACCGTTGACAAATAATTAAAACTGTTTCCTATTTAGAATTAATTCCCAATTTGACATTATTTCCAATAATATTTAATGAATATTCAATTTCTAAATATTCAATGAAAAAATAGTATTTCAATGGATTTTTAATTTTTTTTTGTCAACAGTTTTAAACTTCAAAAATGGATTAGAATGAATTAGAATCCTTTTTATTGAGTGAAAGCTTTTATCAAAAAAAAAGGGTTCAACAAACAATGTTTGTTGAACCCTTTAAAAACACCTAACCCAATTTTTAACCTTAAAACTTATAAAATTTCAATTAGACTTTCGTCTAATTTTTACTTGTTCCCATTTCCCTATTGAGGAAATTAATAAGTAATTATTTACACTTATCTATATGTAAATAACAATCCAAAAACATAAACAACTGATAATCAATTATTTAAACTAATACCAATCACTAAAAAGTCCCATAAAGAGAAAGATGTTCAAATAAAGGTTCATATTCGGAATTTATTCTATCTCTTTTTCCCAAACGGTTTTACATCTTCCCATTTCGCAGTCTTTCTTCATAACCAATTCTCCGTTTTCATTATATTCTTTCAATTCTCCGTTTTCGACACCTTCCGTTTCCACTCCAAATTCAAAAGGAACATAACTTCCTTCTGCTTTTATATGGCCATTTTCATAAAACTCCTTAAAAGATCCATTCTCCACATTATTCTTAAACGTGACGATTTCCTTTATCTTCCCATTTTGGTAATAGTACGTCCATTCCCCCGTCATCGTGACGGCTTCATCATATTGACCAGTCACTAATAATTGACCATTATCAAAATAAGATTTTTTAGCCGTGATATTTCCATCCTTGTAAGTTTCCTCCACTTCTACTTTTCCGTCTGGAAAAAATAATTTTCTAAGACCGTCTTGTTTGCCGTCCTTGAATATTACCTCTTCCATCAATTGTTTTTCCATAAAAAATTGATAATTTCCATGTTTTACACCGTCTTTTTTTCGGATTGTATAAGTCGAAGTGATATTCCCATCCTCATCGGTTGTCGTCACTTCTTCATAAGGACTTTCACAACTCATTAAAATTCCAACAATTAATACGAAAGTCGTTAAGGAATGACTACTTTTCACTATTATCATTTTTAAATATTGATACATAAAGATTCTTGATTTTTAATATTAAAGATTAGATTTTACTTTTGTGGCTCAATCGAGATTAATGATTTATTGATAGTATTTTCAAATTTATAATGAAAGTATTATAATTAGTAACAAATCACGCATCTTGAATCATGAATTACTAAACTAAGAAATGGAAAATTTACAACAAATAATTGAAAGAGCGTGGGAGAACCGAGCGCTTTTGAAAGAAGCGGCAACTCAGGCAGCGATTAGAGAATTAGTAGAGCGTCTGGATAAAGGAAAACTTCGTGTAGCTGAACCGACAGCTGATGGATGGAAAGTAAATGATTGGGTCAAAAAAGGCGTAATTATGTATTTCCCAATCCAAAAAATGGAAACGATTGAAATGCCGCCTTTTGAGTTTCATGATAAAATTCCTTTAAAAACGAATTATGCAGAATTAGGAATTCGGGTTGTTCCGCACGCAGTAGCTCGTCATGGTGCATTCCTTGAACCGGGTACGATTATGATGCCTTCCTATGTCAATATCGGTGCATATATTGGTACAGGAACGATGATTGATACTTGGGCAACTGTAGGTTCTTGTGCTCAGATTGGTAAGAATGTTCACCTTTCAGGTGGCGTTGGAATAGGTGGTGTTTTAGAGCCCGTTCAAGCGGCTCCAGTAATTATCGAAGATAACTGTTTTATCGGTTCTCGTTGTATCGTTGTGGAGGGCGTTCATATAGAAAAAGAAGCCGTTTTGGGTGCAAATGTTGTGTTGACACAATCGACACATATTATTGATGTAACCGGTCCTGAACCCGTAATTATGAAAGGTATTGTACCTTCTCGTTCCGTGGTGATTCCAGGTTCTTATACAAAGACATTTCCGGCTGGAAATTATCAAGTTTCCTGTGCGTTAATCATTGGTAAACGAAAAGAAAGTACGAATAAAAAGACTTCTCTAAACGATGCGTTGCGGGATCATAGCGTAGCGGTTTAGTTCTAGTCATTAACTATTAGTTGATTTGTTAATTGGTCGTTACAATGTCTGCATTTGCATACGTTTTAATCAACCAATTGACGAATCGGCCAATGACTAATTAATAAATTAATTACCAAACCAAATGTTACAATTTAAAACCTCAAAGGCGAACCTAATAATCATTCCAGAGTTCGGTGGCGTAATCGCTGATTTACAATTATTCAATGGAAATTCGACGATTGCGGTGATTGATAGTTATAAATCATTGAACGATGTGGACGCTAATAATGGGTATAAAAGCCATTACTTATTGCCTTTCCCAAATCGGATGAGAAATGGAAAATATGATTTCGAAGGAAAATCGTATCAATTTCCCATAAATGATACCAACACAAATAATAATTTACATGGCTTTTTGGAAACAGTTCCAATGAATATTATTGCTACAGAAAACATTGGTAATCAGAAAGTTATTATTTTAAAAGGAAATTTTGAAGGTTTATCTTATTTTCCTTTTCCGTTTGAAATTACGATAAAATACCTTTTTTCCGATTCTGAATTAACGATTGAATCAACGATTAAAAATATTGGCAAAACGAATATGCCGATTGGCTATGGTTGGCATCCGTATTTCAAATTAAATACAGAAAAAGTAGATGATTTATTTTTACAATTTCCCGATTGTCAAGCCGTGACGATTGATAATCGAATGATGCCAACTGGCGAGGTCCTACCCTACTCCACCTTTTCGGCATTAACAAAAATTGGAAATACGACCTTAGACAATTGCTTTCTTATCAATAAGAATTCCAATTCTAATCAAGCCGAAATTATTCTAAAGTCTGAAACCACAACGCTTTCTATTTGGCAAGAAACTGGCGAAAACGCTTGTAATTATTTCCAAGTTTATACCCCCGAAAATCGTCAAACAATTGCGATTGAACCAATGACTTGTAATATTGATGCATTTAATAATCAAGATGGACTTTGGGTTTTGGAAGTCGGAAAGGCCCGAAGTGTGCGATTTGGTGCAAAGATGATTTAAGCGATTAAAATTATTGAAATTATTGAAATTATTTGACTTTGAAACTAATTAAAAGCCCATTTTAATTAGTGAATCCTTCATGCAAAATATTGTATTTTATACTTTTAAAAGGAGAAATGCATCAAAATCCAGTTTTTCTAAGTTACTTTATTTTGACTTATCAAAATATAATTGTGCACGCAGCTTCCGCATTTTTTTTAGTAATTGAAATCTTTAGATTTCAATTGTCAACTTTAAAACGCTTCAGAATATCACTTTCGGTGATGTTCTGAAGCGGAAAACCTGCAAAGTCTATGGGGAAATATTTTAAAACGATTGAAGATTTACCAATTTTTGGTAAACGCCATTATGTTTCAATAATTCATGGTGTGTTCCTTTTTCTAAAATCTCACCATCTTGCATCACGACAATTATATCCGCGTGTTGAATAGTAGAAAGTCGGTGAGCGATGACGATAGACGTACGATTTTGCATGAGTTTAAATAACGCATCCTGTACCAATTTTTCAGATTCAGAATCCAAAGAAGATGTCGCTTCATCCAAAATTAAAATTGCTGGGTTTTGTAAAACAGCTCTCGCAATCGTCAATCGCTGACGCTGCCCACCACTTAATTTCCCACCGCTATCACCGATTATCGTTTGATAACCATTTTCTGTTTGAACAATAAAATCGTGAGCATTTGCGACTTTTGCGGCTTCGATAACTTCCGCTTCCGAGACATTCTCCAAACCAAAAGCGATATTATTAAAAATCGTATCGTTAAATAAAATCGGTTGTTGCGAAACGATTCCCATCAGTCCACGTAATTCCTTTAATTTGTAATCCCGAATATCTATATTATCAATCAAAATTTGACCACTAGTTGCATCATAAAAACGAGGCAACAAATCGGCCATGGTCGTTTTTCCAGCTCCCGAAAGTCCGACTAGAGCCACGATATTTCCTTTCGGAATTTCCAAGTTCACTTTTTTCAAAACCTCAAACTGTCCATCATACGTGAATGTAATATCTTTATAATGAATGCTCTGATTGAAATTTGAAATTGATTTGGCATCTACTTTTTCTTTAATTGAAATTTCTGCGTTTAATATTTTATCAATTCGTTCGACCGCTCCCATTCCTTTTTGAACGCTATAAAATGCAGATGATAAGGATTTTGTAGGGGCGACAATATTATAAAACATACCAATAAATACGAAGAATTTCGACGCTTCTAATTCTCCACTAAACACCAAATATCCGCCATACCAAAGCAAAGTCGCCAAGACGGTAATTAGTAAAAACTCCGTCAAAGGTGAAGCCAAACCATTTCTCAGAATTAAGCGAATAGATAAGCGTTTCCAAGTATTATGTTCCTCTCTGAATTTTTTAGATTGATACTTTTCTGCATTAAATGCTTGAATAATTCGTAAACCAGAGATTGCCTCGTCAATAATTGACAACGTATCACCCAATTTATTTTGAACCGCCAAAGATTTCTTTTTCAATGTTCGACCAATCATACCCACCAAAAGTACAATCACTAAAACTGGGCCTAGAGTAAATAAAGCCAATTTTGTATTAATCGAAAAAACGGTCACTAATGAAATGATGACGACAAATGGTTCTTTAATTATTGTTTCAATAATTTTCAAAATACTCGACTCTACTTCTACCACATCTACTGTAACTCTTCCCAATAAGTCGCCTTTACGTTCATCCGAAAAAAACGATAATGGTAATGCTAATAATTTATCGAAAATATTACTACGAATATCGGTGACAACTCCTTTACGCACAGGTCCCATCAACACAATGGCGAGATAACGAAATATATTTTTGAATAAAAATATAATTGCGATCAGCTTACAAACCCAAATTAAAGCGGATTCTTTTCCCGATAATTGAATATATTGACTCAGCGTATAATTCAAGTAATCAAAAACATAGTCAATCGAATAATAAAAGACTGGTTCTACATCCGAAACTTCTGAAATACCGAATAATACTTTCAAAAAAGGGTCTAATAATATAAATACGAAGGTTGCCAATGCTGCGGAAAGCAGATTGAATAAAATACTAAAAAAAGCATATCCTCTGTATCGATTAACGTATTGTAATATTTTCCAAAAACTTTCATTCTTCATAGTCACAAAGTTACAGCTATAATCATAACCATTTACGAAAGGACAAAAAAAGTGTTATCACTTTACGTGATAACACTTCCGATTTTTATTTTTTTCCAAAAAAAGAGGGGCTGTATTTGACTACAGCACCCTGCATAACCCCAAAAAACAAAATGAAAACAAGACCTATGTTCTCAATTCTTATATATCTTTAAATCCTTAATTTTAAGTAATTTGACCTTGTGCCGAACTTTTATTAAATGCTAAGCACCTATTTATTGAATGTATTTCCTCATAAAAGCTATAATCCGAACTATGTAACTATTAAGTAAGTTAATTGTTTACAAAAAAGTAACATTTATCGGTAAAAAAAATAACTAAGTCACAATTTTGCTTTTTCTGTCTTTTTATTAATCCTTTGATAATTCCATAATTAATTGAATTTAGATAGTCTATTTAATCCTATTTCCATAAAATCACTTCCAGTCTTCTGTTCAAGTAATAAACATTTCATCTAGCCTATTATGAATTAGGATAAAATACTCTATCGCAAAATCATTGTGCTCAATTTTTATGATTTTGATTACTGAAATTCTCCTCCTATTATTATAAGTTTAATTTATAAAAAATTGGTAATAAGAAAATTAAATAGGCACATTCATTCATTTTTTAATTTCATTCGATACGTTGATCAATCGGAACCACTTAATTATAACCCCCGCATCATATTAGTTAATGTTTTAAATTTTCAAACGCTATTGGCATAAAGATTGGTATTTATTGCCTTATGATTTTGTTTTAAATTTTGTAAACCTAATGAGATATGAAAATTTCAATACAGAAAATATTTACTACCGCCTCTATCATTATACTACTTTTAAATTTTATTATTTCTGCCAATGCTACCAAGATTGGTACGTTCACAACGTCTATTA
>CAWVWD010000267.1:0-6282 GCA_963933585.1 uncultured Saprospiraceae bacterium | reverse complement strand
AAAAATCCCACAAAAAGTGCCGATAACCCAACAAGATTTTATCCAATTACCAATCACCAAAGCAACTATCTTCAACGCTTTAGAAAAAGCTCGCACGCAAAATTTCCATGATAATTTACGTCATCGTCCACCGATTGTACAATTAGATTCTTCGATTCGAGGTTATATTGGCGAAGTGAGTTTGAAAACTTGGTTTGCGAATCAAAATATTGCGTTTAGTGAATCGAATACGATGAATGAATCGGAAAATATGGATATTGATTTTACGTTTCATGGCAAAAATCGAGATTATAACGTGGAAGTGAAAACGTCATTAGTCGCAGATATTGATAAAAGTTGGGACGATGTTTTGCGAAAGCGGGATATAAAATTGATACGAAGAGGAACTGCGACGATTGAGGAATTAAGTGGGGATTTACATTTGCAAATTTACTTTTACGGACATCGAAAAAAGCGGGATAACTTCTTAAAAAGTCTAAACTTGAATCTTGATTTGCCTTCGCATGAATTATATGATAAAATGGAATTGAAAAACTATTTGGGCAATACTTATTTTATTGGTTGGATAGATAAACCGACTTTGGTAAAGCAAATTCAATCGAAATCTAAGAAAACTTGGGCGTTTGGAATGCGAGAATTTTGGTTGTGTAACTTAGGAAAAGAGGCTAAAAAACCGTTGGGGATACTTGAGTATTTACAAGGGCTTTGAAGTCATATTCATACCCTCACTTTGAATGGAATCTCGTTAAATTCAGCAATTCGTATGATGGCTGGCGATTAGAATTCGCCTTTTATCTATGTAAATATTAGTCGAAACCAGCCTGCTGTGCGAACGGGTAGGGGCGAACAAAAAAGTTGCCGTCCGACAACTACAATTTCTTAAATTGACGACATTTCACTTTGAGTGAGCGTATGAATTATATTCTTTCTTAAAGTGAAGGCATCAGGTATGAATGTATTTTTGTCAAATAATATATAATAGTTTAATGAAAATTACGGAAGTGAAATATTTTATTGTGAATCTGAATTGAAAAAATTAGCTTTGTCCTTCAAAATTATCAAAACTAAAAACTATGAAATACCAAAGCACATTATTGTTTTTTGTACTAATACTAATGATTTCAAGCTGTAAAGATAAATCGAGTACAGCCGCTTCTATGTTATGTGAATGTAATAACGATTTGGTGGAATACAACCAAAAGTTAGCAAAACTCAAAACTGAAAATGATGTGAATTCTATTGCAGAAATGCAACTGGAAGGGGATAAATTAATAGCAGCAGCAGAAAAGTGTTTTCAAGAAATGGAAACAGCGTTAGGCGGAAAATTGATGAATAATAAAGATTTTGAAGTAAAAGTGATGGCAAAGTTGGAGAAAGACTGCCCGGAAGTATTTAAGGCTTATAAGAAGGTTTCTATTGAGGAATAAGTTATTTGATTATTGACAAAGACCTGACAGGTTTAAAAAATCCTGTCAGGTCTTATGATCAATTAATTTGCCCTCAAACATCAAAAATATAACCAATGAAATTATTTAATAAACCCACAAGCGTCTAAAATCTGATAGTGAAGTAATCTAACACTCTAAATCAGTAAAAACCAGAAATCATCAGAAGCCGATAAGCCGAATTCTGTCACCAACCGAAGTTGGGTTCTATCATTTATCTACGATATTCGTCACCGAATACCTGTATCTGCCTACCCTTTGACATCGGACGAGCTGCCCTCAAACATCAATATACATGGCATTTCAACTCACAAGGTTTACCCCTCTCGACTGTTACCAGCCGACAGCGTGAGCTCTTACCTCACGTTTTCACCCTTATCTCAATCTATTTCGATTGCTCGAAAAAAAATCAGGACGGTTATTTTCTGCGGCACTTTCTGGCTTTCGGTCATTCCTAAGAACTTTCCGAAATCCCACCCGTTAGGTGGTGTGATGCTCTGTGTTGTTCGGACTTTCCTCACGTCTACATTGCTGCAAACCCGCGATAGAATAGCTAATGATGATTTCTCGTTTTTCTGATTTGCAAAATTGAGAAAAAATAATGGTATTTATGATTAAAATCGGGTTTAAATTTTCATATACAATTTTTTGTATATTAACTTTACCGTTTTAATAGCGTATATTTTGCTTTAAGACCTCCGAATAATTAAAAGAAATTTAAGGTTAGATTTATTCTAAATAACCAAATTTTATTAATGGTCGCTCATCCTTTTTTTTATTAAATGGTTTTATCGATACATTTGCACTATCAAAACGATTAAGAAAAACTTTTTTAAACACATTTCACAAATAATTTCAGTATTATGAATTGGTTACTGAACTACTTTACTTCTTCACTTGGGCGAAAGGTTATTATGTCGCTTACAGGTTTGTTTTTATGTCTATTCCTTGTGATTCACTTAATTGGGAATTTACAATTGTTTGTTAACGATGACGGATTGGCATTTAATACGTATGCTTATACAATGAAAAATAACCCGTTAATTCAGATTGTAGGTTGGATGACTAAACTTATTATCCTGTTACACGTTTTTCAAGGTTTGTTGCTTTGGACAAAAAACAGAAAAGCAAAAGGTGCTAAATATGCAGTTAGTAATGGGAAAAGTTCAACTTGGGCTTCCCGAAACATGGCATTTCTAGGAACCGTACTTTTAGTTTTCATCATCATTCATTTAGCTAATTTTTGGGTAAAAGCTAAATATTTTCCTGAAGGTTTGGGTGCATTTGCATTGGCTGACGGAACAGAAACGGAAAACTTGTATGCCTTAGCTATTAAAACATTTGAAAATATTGGAATCGTTATTTTATATGTTTTAGGAATGGTTGCGTTGGCATATCACATGTATCATGGTTTCCAGAGTGGGTTTCAATCTTTAGGAATAAGTCACAAAAAATACACACCAACAATTAAATTTATTGGAATAGCTGTATTTGCAATTATAATTCCTTTATTATTTGCAGCGATGCCTGTATTTTTCTATCTAAAATAATTAGGATTGGATGATTAGTCGGTCTAATAATTTAGACTTAATATTTAACATCTAAAAAATTAAATTATGTCAAAATTAGATTCAAAAGTTCCTCAAGGCGACCTTGCCAGCATGTGGACAAATTATAAATCAAGTGTGCCGCTCGTAGCACCTAATAATAAACGTAGAATTGAAATCATCGTCGTAGGAACAGGATTAGCTGGTGCTTCTGCTGCTGCTACTTTGGGAGAACTTGGATATAAGGTAAAAGTATTTACTTTCCATGATTCTCCTCGACGTGCGCATAGTATTGCGGCACAAGGTGGAATTAACGCTGCTAAGAATTATCAGAATGATGGAGACTCTGTTTACCGTCTTTTTTACGATACAATCAAAGGTGGTGATTACCGTTCTCGTGAAGAAAATGTTCACCGTTTAGCAGAAGCAAGTAGAGACATTATTGATCAGTGTGTGGCTCAAGGTGTTCCCTTTGCTCGTGAATATGGTGGATTATTAGCCAATCGTTCATTTGGTGGTGTTCAGGTTTCAAGAACATTTTATGCTCGTGGACAAACGGGACAACAATTATTAATCGGTGCTTATTCTGCATTGTCTCGTCAAATTGCTCAAGGTTCTTGTGATATGTACAATCGCCATGAGATGTTAGATTTGGTAAAAGTAGATGGTAAAGCAAGAGGTATTATTGCTCGTAACCTAATTACTGGTGGAATCGAAAGATTTGCAGCTCATGCTGTCGTATTAGCAACTGGTGGACACGGAAACGTTTATTACCTTTCTACAAATGCAATGGGTTGTAATACAACTGCTGCTTGGAGAGCTCACCGTCGAGGTGCTTATATGGCGAATCCTTCATTCTGTCAAATTCACCCAACTTGTATTCCTGTTTCGGGAGAGTATCAATCAAAATTAACCCTAATGTCAGAGTCATTGAGAAATGATGGACGTGTTTGGGTTCCTAAGAAAAAAGAGGATAGATTAAACGATCCTTTAACTATAAAAGAAGAAGACAGAGATTATTATTTAGAACGTATTTACCCTGCATTCGGTAACCTTGTTCCTCGTGACGTTGCATCTCGTGCTGCGAAGTACCTTTGTGATGACGGAAAAGGCGTGAATGAAAATGGTTTAGCGGTTTATTTAGATTTTGAAGATGCGATCAATCGTTTGGGCGAAGATACTGTACGAGAACGTTACGGTAACTTATTCGAAATGTACGAGAAAATTTCAGGTGAAAATCCTTATAAAACACCAATGAAGATTTATCCTGCGATTCACTATGTAATGGGTGGACTTTGGGTAGATTATAACTTGGAAACGACTGTTCCTGGGTTATTTGCTTTAGGGGAGTGTAATTTCTCTGATCATGGTGCGAATCGTTTAGGGGCTTCGGCATTGATGCAGGGTTTAGCGGATGGTTATTTCGTGATTCCTTATACTATCGGTACTTTCTTATCAAAAGAAATTCGTACACCGAAAATCTCTACAGACTTACCTGAATTTGCACAAGTTGAGGGTGAAGTTAAAGAACGCATTCATAAATTGACTTCTGTAAAAGGAAATCAATCTGTGGAAAGTTTTCACCGTCGTTTGGGTAAAATTATGTGGGATAAGTGTGGAATGTCACGTAACGGAAAAGATTTGAATAAAGCACGTAAAATGATTCAAGCATTACGTGAGGAGTTCTGGTCAGATGTTTTTATTCCTGGTACTGCGGATGAATATAATCCTGAATTCGAGAAAGCTTGGCGTGTAGCTGATTTCTTTGAGTTAGCTGAAAACATGATTGTTGATGCTTTAACTCGTGACGAATCTTGTGGTGGTCACTTCCGGGAAGAACACCAAACAGAAGCAGGTGAAGCTGTTCGTAATGATAAAGACTTTATGTTCGTTTCTGCCTGGGAATTTAATGGTGTTGGTAATGATCCTGTTTTGCATAAAGAAGGATTAGAGTATAATAACATTGAAGTGAAAACGAGAAGTTATAAGTAAATCGTGTTGATATATTGTTGTGTTGATGTGTGGTTGTTTTTATCGAAATGAATGAACAATAGCATAATAAACACAATAACATGATAACACCTTAACAATCAAAGAACATGAAAATTACTTTAAAAGTCTGGAGACAGAAAAATAATAATACAAAAGGAAGCTTTGAAACACATCAACTGAGTGATGTGTCTGCGCATATGTCTTTTCTTGAAATGTTTGACGTGCTAAACGAACAATTGGTTCAAAATAAGAAAACACCGGTTGCATTTGACCATGATTGTCGGGAAGGTATTTGTGGATCTTGTAGTATGGTAATTAATGGTCAGCCACACGGACCAATGAAAAATACGACGGCCTGTCAATTGCACATGCGTATGTTTAATGATGGCGATACGATTACCGTGGAGCCATTCCGTGCAGCGGCTTATCCTGTAATAAGAGATTTAGTAGTTGACCGTTCATCATTGGATAAAATTATTCAAGCGGGTGGTTATGTTTCTGTAAATACTGGTCAAGCTCAAGATGGAAACTCTGTCGCAATTGAGAAAGATATCGCCTTACAAGCTTTTGATGCAGCCGCTTGTATTGGTTGTGGAGCTTGTATAGCAGCCTGTCCAAACGGTTCAGCGATGTTATTCACTTCTGCAAAAGTTTCTCACTTAGCATTATTGCCACAAGGTCAAGTTGAAAAACAAAAACGTGTGGTCAATATGGTAAATACAATGGATGCTGAAGGTTTCGGTATGTGTTCAAACACAGGAGCTTGTGAAGCAGAATGTCCAAAAGGTATTTCTTTAGATAATATTGCACGTATGAATCGTGAATATACAGCAGCGATTTTGAGTTCTGAAAAAGTATAATTTTTTGAATGATAACTAACTTTTATCGTTCTAATTTAAGTTATAAAAAAAGGTCGAAAGCGAAAGCTTTTGACCTTTTTTAGTCTTGGAACACATTATTCTATATTGAATATTCAATATCGGATGAATCAACCCCAACTAATCCTGAACGCATCAGGATATATTTCCAATTAGCGATATAAATATCATCCATCATTTTTGCCTTTTTAAAGGTAAGTTGAATCCTACCTTTATTCTTTATGGAATCGTTTTCATCATGGATAGTTGATAAAATATAATTTTCCTTTTCTAATTGTTTATAAGGCTCAAAGCTTATCAATATTAAAGTATCATCAACCTGTTTCCAGTTTCTTCCTGAATAACTCTTTAGGATAAAACAATAATCTTGATATTTATAGATAAATATTTTATCATCTTTTAATGCTAAGCAGTAAGTCA
>CAWVWD010000266.1:0-6287 GCA_963933585.1 uncultured Saprospiraceae bacterium | reverse complement strand
ATTAGAATAGGAAGAATCTACAGGTAACGCCGTCTGAATCCCTGATAAATTATAGGGTCCAGAAAGTGGTGCAGAAGCGACGAGATTAAATTCTGTATATAAATTATTATCTTGAACGTATTTATGTAAACCCATCGCAGCGTGTCCACCTTGCGAATAACCCGTGATAAATAATTCATCATTATGATTTAATCCTAAACTATCTTCGATAAAATCTCGTGCAGCTCTCAAAAGGTCAGTGGCAGCTGTAGCTTGACTTTCAGCGTGTAAATATGGATGAACACCAGGATTGTCACCCATTCCTAAATAGTCGGGTGCAACTGTCGCAAAACCAAATCCTGATAAAGCTAAACCTATTTGTTCAGAACCTCTTGACGGGACATCTTCACGATTAAAAATCGTCCCGTGTTGGTAAACGCCCATCGGAAAATTATCACAACCATAAGGAATATACATTGCTCCAGAAGCTACGGTCGGATTACCATCTACATCTACTGTATTGTAAAGGACTTTATACTCATCTGCTCCATTTTGAAATCCAAGACCAAAGAAGCCATTTGTTAATTGACTTGAGGTATAACTTTGCATTAATTCTACCGAGACGATGGTTTGAGCATTTAACGCCATTGAAAATATAAGTAAAAACGCAAGTAATAATGTTTTCATTTACTTTTAATTTTAGTGAAGATAAAGTGTACTTGTTATTAATTTTTTTACTGTTAAAGTAGCTATGATTTTAACCGAAAAAGCAACGCATTAAGAACTCGTTACTTAACGCTGAATACCAATCTGAGATTGAACCGAACAAAAGCTCAAGTCTATACCTCGGTTATAAGGTATATTTATAGAATGACTACAAGTGCTTAAATAAAAATCATCACTGAACAAAGAATGGCCTCGAACCACATGATATATACCATATTATTTTTACTGAGTGGCAAATCTTTATTGAGTTTCATTCGATAAACGGATAACTATTTACTATCCCACCAATACTTACTTTTTTGGGGAATAAACAGCATCTAAGGTCTTATCTAAATTTAATTCATTAGCAAGTTGAATGGCATTAGACCATGAAATTTGTATTATTGTTAATTCATCATGATGCAAAATCGCTTGTTTTGTGGGCAAATCTATTTCTTAATAATACAGACAATTTACTCCAACGATAATTTTATGCTTTTTAATATAAAACTGTTCAAAAAAATCATGTTCTGGTTGTAAATTTTATGTTCTACCTGAATGTGCTACAAAAATTCCGTCATTCCCAAAATCATTTCGCAAAGCTGAATACTTTTCTCATTTATGGTTAGTTATATCAAATCCAAACATTAAAGCGATGACGAGAATAATTGTTCTCGAAATAAGGTTTTTTTATAAAAAAAGATTAAGGTATAAACGTGAGCCAAAATTATTTTTATAAGAATCGGTACTCAACATAGTGCATATTTCGAACTAATATTCTTATAATTTATGATTATAAAGCTTTTTATTTCGATTTTGATATTCTACCTTTTGATGGATTCATGAACTTATTTATCACTATTAATTATATAAATCTATTTGAAATAATCTAAAGTCGTGTCAAAAAAACCGTATTTATAGACTTATCTTGCGTTCACTTTTAAGTGTTTAAACCATTCATTTTTTCGACTATCTTCGATTATTATCGAATCTGATTTGCATCATTTTAATTCTTCCGTTTTGGCTTTTGCTAATATATTATCTGAATTTATTTCCGTTTCTTCCGTTACCTTCTAATTCGAAATTTTATTAGGGTTTAAAAGCAAACTAACTTTTTTAACAAGACGGTTGAAATTCGCATTTTGAGTCTGTTCTGTATGTGTAGGAAAAATTGGCAAATCATTCGCACAAGGTGTATAAAACGAAGGTCTGTCTTTTACTAAAATTGATAAAAACTTGATTCATCCTTTTTAATATTCGCAATTAAAATAGGCCATTGATTTTCATTTAGAGAATAGATTACTTTTTCCTATTCTCTAAATCGCTTTAAACTTTCGGTAGAAATGAAGAGGATTAAAATATATCAGGTATCAATTTTGCAGTTAACTGTGGATTAAAATCTGTGGAATCAGAATTTTTTTCTAAAGGGCAAGAGAATTAGATTTTAACTTCATTTAATTATCATTTTGAAACTTGAAAGTTGTGTACTAACAAATTATCATCTAATTTGAGGTATGTAAACTTCCGAGTTCGATCCCCTTCTCCTTCAGGAAAAGGGAATTGATGCGGTGAAATCTTACAAATTACGAAAAGCGGCACAAATAATCCCTGTTGCGATTGCAGCATTTAACGACTCTGCGTCACCATTTGCAGGAATTTCAATATGATGTGTTAGCTTTTTGAGCATTTCATCCGAGATTCCATTACCTTCATTTCCAATGACAATTAAAGCCTTTTTAGAAATATCGGATTGAAATAGGTTTTTGCCACCGAGAACTGCTCCATAAATTGGTAAATTATCAAAACCATGACAAAATTCAACCAAATCATATCGAAAAGTCGGTATTCTCAAAAAAGCACCCATTGAGGACTGAATCGTTTTTGGATTATAAAGCTCCACACAAGTTTGCGAACAAATCACATTTTTAATCCCGAACCAATCTGCAATTCTCAAAATCGTCCCCAAGTTGCCGGGATCTTGAATTCCGTCTAATAATAAGGTCAAATTATTTTCAATTATCGTTTTATTTAATTGAAAATCGATTTGTTTTAAGATAATATACACCTGATTTGGCGTTTGAAAATTAGAAATCTTTTTTAAAGTTGCATTATCGATTTCTGTTGTAATATTTTGAAACGGTCGAATTAAGTTTGCATTGCGTTCCAACCATTGCGGCAACGCGAAAATCGCTTCTACGCTTATTTGGCTTTCGCCAATAGTAGATTGAGCGGATTCTAAAATTTCGACCGCTATTTTATCACCTTCTGCCACAAAATTGTTATACTTTTGGCGGAACTTTTTACTTTTTAAACTATTCAAATACTTTAACTTAGCTTTGGATAACATAGATTTTTAATTGTTATAAATAGACTCTAAATCAAAACTCTCAAAAAAATATGACAATTAGAAATTTTATCAATCAAACAATTTAGGTATAGAAGATTAATTATCAATCGTTGTGACGTGAAATTTGTTAATGGTTAATCGTTAATGGGACGTAATGACGATTAATTAATAACAAGTAACAAATAACAAATAAGATGTTTCATAACATTTCAAATATAAGTTATTTCTTTATTTTGGTAATTATCACCAACTTTTTTAGTTGTACCTCTTCCACGAAATATTTGGAAGATGGTGAATTATTAGTCGTGGAGAATAAGATTATATTAGAATCTGATTTAAGTTCTGACAAAGCGTCTTCTTTAGAATATCGACTTTCGGCAGTTGCAAAACAAAAGCCGAATAAGAAGAATATTTTAAAACGTAAACATCGGATGAAGCGATATTATAGATGGCATCAAAAATTAAAAATCAAAAATTATAGCGATACGACAAAAATCCAAAAGTGGTTTTTGGAAAATTATATTGAAGCACCTACTTTATACGATAGAAGTTTGATGGAAACTTCGACGGAGACGATGATATATTATTTAAATAATATGGGATATTTTTATGCAGATGTACGGGCTGATATAATTCCGCATAAACACAAACCTACAGTTGAGGTGATTTATAAGGTAAACACGGGTGATTTATTAACAGTTCGGAAGGTAGAGTTTCAAACGAATGATGATTCCATCAAAGCTTTGATTCCACTTTTAGAATCGACATCACTCTTAAAATCGAAAGTATCGAAAGATAAAATGCCAATTAGTAAAATGGTTTTTAATGCTGAAAAAAATCGAATAACTGAAAAACTTCAAAATATGGGTTATGCTTATTTTTATCCCGATTATATATTTTTTGAAGGCGATACGACAGAGGCCGAGGTTCAAGCAGATGTAAGTGTAACGATTGCCCGACCAACAGATACCACGTTTCATCAGCGTTATCGAGTCGGAAATGTTTATATTTATACACAATATGATCCTATTGATTTTCGACCTCTTTTGGGTTTAGATACGATGACGGTAGAAGGTTATGATGGTTTCTATTTAATAAAAGAAAGTGATTATAATCGATATTTGGTGAAATCTTCACCGATTTTGAATGCGTTTGATTTCAAAAAAGGAGATTGGTATTCGGCAGATAGTTATGAATTAACTCGGAGACAATTATCGTCAATTCCGATTTATAGATTTGTTCGAGTGCGAAGTGTTCCAAACCCAGAAAATCCAAACGAAATTGATTTTTTCGTGTATATGAATCCTGCGAGTGATATTGTTTATCAAGTGGATTGTGAGTTAAATTCCATCACAGGTAGCGATAATAACACGAACAATATCAATAATTTAGGCATTTTTGTCAACCTTATTTTTACGCATCGTAACCTTTGGAAAGGTGCGGAAGTCTTTAATATTAGTTCAACGAACGGAGTCGAGTTTGATTTGAATGGTGACAGTCGACTATTTAATACAATAGATATTCGATTACAAGCGGATGTAACTTCGCCGGTGATTAAGAGTGATAATATTTTGAATAATAGTAAAAGTAGATTGGCAATTGGATATAATTATACGTCTCGTTATCAAGTTTATCAGTTGAATTCCTTCACTTTTTCTGGTGGTTTTGAATGGCAAAAAAAGAATAAGCGACATTTATTAAATCCCGCTTTTATTAATTTATTATTACCGAATATTGCTGCCGAATTTCAACCCAAATTGGACGATGATCCGTTCTTAGCGCGAAGTTTTGATAGACAATTAATCATAGGTTCTAATTATAGTTACAATCACAGCCGCCCTACGAATGAAACGGGGGAATCTTATAACATCAGAGTTTCAGGTGAATTAGCAGGAAATACGATTAATCTGGTGGACCGAATTATTAATCCAAGTGAGTCTTTTGAATTTTTAGATACAATTTCGTACTCGCAATATACAAGAGCAGAATTTGATGGAAATTATACCAAAAAAATAGGAGAGTTTAACGCCTTCGCTGCTCGGTTAAATATTGGAGTCGTTATTCCTTATAGTAACTCCAGTGAAGTACCTTATGCGAAGCAATTTTCAGTAGGTGGAAGTTCAGGTATTCGAGCTTGGCAAATTCGTGATCTTGGTCCGGGAGCGTATTTTCGTCCATTTCCTTTGGAAGATGTTACGCCTTTTCAAGCTGGAAATATCAAGCTTGAATTTAGTACAGAATACCGTTTTGTATTGTCCAAATATTATAATATACAAAGTGCTGTCTTCATAGATGGCGGAAATGTTTGGTTGTTTAAGGATCAGGAAGGCCTAGATCGGGAATTCAAATTAAATACTTTTTGGAATCAGTTGGCGTTAGGCTCTGGATTTGGATTTAGAATGGATTTAGGGTTTTTTCTAATTAGGTGGGATTTAGGTTTCAAAGTAATGACGCCTTATAAAAGTGAATTAAACCTTTACAAGGAACGCTTTTTTCCTCGTCAATGGTGGCAAAATCCGAATCATGTGATTGCAATCGGTTATCCGTTTTAGGAATTGATAGCTGGTCGTTTTTAGGTTTTTAAGGCGGTATAAATCGCACTGAAAAAATCGCAAATTAGGCGTTAAAAATGGAACAATCCACAACGTAGATAAAATGGATATAATTTTTATCTTTTAACAATTTTTTGATTTCATTGGTGTCGAAAAGATATAGCGGATTTGGAAAGGAATTTATACTTTGTGAAAAATAAATATAAACTGCGATACCGACCTTCATAGAATCGGTATCGCAGTCTTTAACTTTTGCTTCCGTGATGGATAACTTCAAAATTCCAATCTTTTAAAAAAAAACTACTTTCCATACCAATATTTCACCACCGTTTCTGCCTTTTTTCCTTGTGGCGTATAATCCTTATCTGGATAACCTTCATGACCTTGCATATCGGGAAACCATTTCCAAAGAAAACCACCTGCCCACCAATTTTTATCCCAAAACGTAGTAAAAAGCGCATCTAAGGCATTTGCTTGAGCTTCTTCATTAATTTCAATTGAATGAACCTTAGCTTCTAGTTCCCACGTTTTTGACGCACAAGCATCGACACTTAAATAACCAAACTCTGTAAAAATAATCGGCTTCTCGACTTCACATTGGAAATCTTCCATATCACGCAGAATCGGTTGCCAAGCTTTTGTCAATTCTTCAGAAGTTGGTGTTTTGGTTGTACAAAGTGGGAAATAGGCATTGATACCGACAT
>CAWVWD010000265.1:0-6353 GCA_963933585.1 uncultured Saprospiraceae bacterium | reverse complement strand
AAAATGCTTTTGAACGCCTCTCTTTTATTTATCTTAAAAACTTACGGAATTAGCAATCAAAGTATCGTATTTTTACAAGGATTATTTTAAAGTAAATAATTACAAAAACTCAAAAAAAGATGATTATTTATAAAAACTCAAAAGAAGACCTTTGTATAGAAGTTTTGAAACAGCCGGCTACGGATGAGATTAAGGATTTATTGTGGGGGATGAAATGGGGAACAAATGGTCCGGTTTATCAGAAAATGAAGAATGCGGAAAAAGATGATCATATTCATAAACCACATTTTTTATTATTGCGAAAATCTGGAAAATTGATTGGAATGTGTACGGTGAGTGAACGACCGATGACATTTGGGAAGGCTGAAATAAGGAGTTATTACTTGCAACATTTTTCTATCAAAAAGGAATACCAAGGAAATAAATACAGCCAGTTATTGATTGGTCAAGCCCAAAAGTATTTTGAGGAAGTTATTCCAAAACCATTTATTGGTTACGCTTATATAGAAGGTAGTAATATTCGTTCGCAGAAAGGGGCTAAATTTGTTGGATATGATCCTGTCCGAACCTTTTTGACTGTATTTTTTAGTCGGATATTTCCAAAAAAAAATCCAAACGTACGTCGTTACAAAACAGCGGATAAAGCAACTATTCTAAAGAAGTTAAAGAAGTTTTACGCTAATTATGGTTTTGTCCATTTTACAAATACCTTTCATAAAGATGGTTATTTTGTAATGGAAAAAGAGGGTGAAATCATTGCTGGCGTTCAGGCTTATCCTGTGGAGTGGCAGATATTAGAAATGCCTGGTTTTGTAGGGAAATTTATTATGAATATTGTGCCGTATATTCCTTTCGTTAATCGTTTATTTAATCCAAAATCACATCGTTTTTTAGTTTTCGATGCAATGTTTTGTGAAGAAGGAAAGGAAGCCGAATTGATAAAATTATTAGAGTCTGTTTTGGTCGAGTTCGAGGTTTATTCTGGTTTATTATGGATGGATACGGAGGATGAGTTGTTTCAAAAACTAAACGGATTGAATCAATGGGGGATTTTGGATAAAGTGGAAGGAAAATTACCGGTTACAGCCATTGCCAAAATTCACGGTTTGCCGGATTCTAAAGTCGAAACTTTTAAAGCGTTACCAATGTATATTACTGGGTTTGATAGTATTTAGTTTAAGGAAACTATAAAAACCTTGTTACTTTTAGGTTTATAATCGTTAAATAAATAACATAAATTGACCAAATCATATCGCAATTGAATACAAGTAAATGGACATACATCAGCCGAAATGGGGAACGGAACTTAATTACTATTTTGCATAGTCCCAGATTAGGTCATTTTTTAATTTTCTTTAATCGCAAAATTGTCTTGGCGGATAAGAAAGTATTTAACCAAGATTCTTATTCTTTTTTTATTGATGACGAACTGTGTATCGTTGATATAACAATGGTTAGTGGAAAATACGCCTATGTTTTTCAGGTGGATAAAAAAGCAGATACACCACTGAATCAATTTCGGAAAAAGAACGATCAAAAAAATCTCTATTATTCCCTTTCTACATTTGGTTTTTTATTTTTTATGGTTGGTGTTGCAATGGTTGCTATATTTCACCAACAAGATAGTGCTAAGTGGAAATCGATTTTAGAAAATGCTATTTTGACAACTGCTGAGATACAAATTATAGAATTAAAAAGAAATCAATTCCATGTTTTTTATAGTTATAGGGAAGGAAATATAAATTATCGAGATATTATTCAGACAGATAAAACTTCAAATCCGATATTGGATAATGGTTTTCCTATCGAAACGAGTGACGCATTTTTTCTAACGTATTCTTCTAAAATGAAGAGGAATAATAAATTACATTTGGATTATCCAACGCCTAAAACGACTCAACGTTATCGAATATTAGGCGAAACTAAATATCAAGAAAATCATCCTGCTGCGAACTCAAGTTATTGTGATTGTATCGCAGATATTGCTTATGAATTAAAAGATTGGAAAGGTTACGCTTTATTGTATAATGAACAAAATTTAAGTTCTGATAATGAGCGATTCAATCAAAAAGAGTATCAATCTTTTGTGAATTCTACGCCATTTTTGGATGCTGAAGTTGATTGTTGGAAATATAAATAGATGTTTTAAGTTGAAGGGTAAATCATTGATTATCGCAAGGTAAACGGCACTACCTTTGCCTAAGAAATATTTACTTTAATTGAATATGAATGTGATCATCATGTCGAACTGCTTGACAACCATGATAACGAACTCGATGGTGTCTTAAATTCATTCGAGTTTTAAGGTGAGGTTCGATAAATATTTTTCCTAATTTCTGTTGTTTCAATATACTTTCAATCAATCGCTTATTTCCCTTTTCTGAAAACTTTAAATCCTTATTTATCTTTCCAAAGGTTACGTATTTCGTAAAATCATATTGCCAATAACCATCATTAATACATTGATTAATTTGATGCTGTTCACCAGGTTTTGGGGATTCAAAAATACCGTAACCACTAATTGATTTTCGTTGATTCACAATTTCTCCATGGATATTTTCATAAATCAAATTGAAATCAATTTTCTTTCCGTCGTTATGGCTCAAGTGTGGTAATAATGGGAATTTATCGATAAAAGGAAAATTCGCATCCAAATATCGAAGTTCGATTTTTGAATTCTTTAGATTAATCGCTGTTTTGGTAATTAAATCGTTCAGTGCAGGGTTGACGTAATTTCGATTTAAAAGAACGGTCACATAAGTTGTAGGTTTGACCTTGTCAGAATGTTTGACTTTTTCTCTTCCAAAAATCGGAGCGATGAATGGTACGATTAGAAATGTCATTAATAAATAAACGATCGAAAAACTAATAATTGATTTAAATCGAATCTCCTTTTTCCACGCTTTATTAATTCCAAGACTCGCTAATAAAGCGAGTCCTCCGATTTGAGTGCATATTGTTAAAAAGAAAAATAATAAGAATTGGGTGGATATTTTTAATACTTTTTTCATGTCTTGGATTGAAGTGTAAAACTGAATCTCAAAGATGATAATAAAATGTATGGCACGCAAAAAATATGGAAGAACTCGAAAGCTCAAAGTAAATGGAAGTCATTTATATAAGAACTAAAACTTATTTTAGGAAGAATGCTCTCGTAATACATTATAAATCAGTCAATAGTAAAACGCTTTTTCTTTAGAATAATTTAATATCTTTGCACGTCGAAAGATTTTAAGTATTGATTATCAAAGTGATAGACTTTTTTTGTGCTAAAAAAGAACGTTGCAAATGAGCTTGAATTACATTGATATGCTAGGCTTTTAATCCGATAAGATGTTTAAACGCTGTTCTTTTGTTTGAAAAAATATCATTTTTTAGACTCAAAAAGAGAATTTTAGACATCTTCTTAATTTTAAGGTACAACAAGAATTATCATTAAAATATATTTTATAGGATGGCTACTACTTCAGATATTCGTAAAGGTATGTGTTTAGAAATGAGTAGTGACACTTTTGTCATTATCGAATTTTTACATGTAAAACCAGGAAAAGGAAATGCTTTTGTTCGTACAAAAATCAAAAGTTTGACGACGGGAAAAGTATTAGATAAGACTTTTTCAGCAGGACACAAAATAGACGATGTTCGCGTGGAACGTCGCAAATTCCAATTTTTATATAACGATGGAGAACAGTTTCATTTTATGAATACTGAGACTTACGAGCAAATTGGATTAGAAGAAAAAATGCTCCCTGCACCAGGCTTATTAAAAGAAGGAGAAATGGTTGATATGTTATTTCACGCAGTAAAGGAAATTCCGTTGACTTGTGAAATGGATCAATATGTTACACTCCAAATTACTTATACAGAACCTGGCGTAAGAGGCGATACGGCAACGAACGCTACAAAACCAGCAACGGTAGAAACCGGAGCGGAAGTACGAGTGCCATTATTTATTAACGAAGGTGATTTAGTTAAATTAGCAACCGCAGATGGTAGCTATGTGGAACGAGTAAAAAAATAAATGTTATGAAATTCCGAGAAATTCAAGATTTAATCAAACTTATCAGTGAAACTGGTATTGACGAGTTCTCTTTAGAACAAGACGAATTCAAGCTTTCGATTGTTAATAACAAGGAAGTGAAAATGATAGAAGGTTCAGGACAGCCTCAGTTTATTCAGATGCCAGCCCAAATGTCACAACAACAGTATGCTTCGGCTCCTGTTCAAGCGGCTGCTCCTCAAGCGGTGGCACAGGTAGAAGCTACTTCAGCTGCTACCGAAGATGCTGTATCATCTACACAAATTGAAGTGAACTCTCCAATTGTAGGTACATTTTATCGTTCTGCTTCTCCAGATAAACCTCCTTACGCAAAGGTTGGAGATAAAGTAGAGAAAGGTCAAGTTGTTTGTGTGGTTGAAGCAATGAAACTATTCAATGAAATTGAATCAGAAGTTTCTGGTACAATCGTTAAAGTATTAGTGGAAGATGCTCAACCTGTTGAGTATGACCAACCGTTATTTATTGTAGAACCTTAATTATTAATTATAAACGATCAATTATTTATCGTTTAGGCGTATGATAATGTAGTCGTATATTTAATATTCTATGATTGATTAAAACGAAAGTCATTTAATTTTTTCAATTAAAAAGTACACAACGAATTAAACCAAAACTTATGTTCAAAAAAATACTCATAGCTAATAGAGGCGAGATTGCATTGAGAATCATTCGGACTTGTAAGGAAATGGGAATCAAAACGGTAGCGGTTTACTCTACTGCTGACCGGGAAAGCCTTCATGTTCGTTTTGCTGATGAAGCCGTTTGTATAGGCCCCCCATCGTCAAAGGAATCTTATTTGGATGTTCCTAAATTAATGGCTGCTGTAGAAATTACGAATGCAGATGCAATTCATCCTGGTTATGGTTTCCTTGCTGAGAATGCTGATTTTGCGGAAATCTGTACGGAATATGGTATCAAATTTATTGGTCCATCTCCAGAGCATATTCGAAAAATGGGTGATAAGATCAGTGCGAAGGAAACGATGATTAAGGCAGGAGTGCCAGTTGTGCCGGGTTCAGGTGGTTTATTAGAAGATACTAAAACAGCATTGAAAACTGCTGAAGAAATTGGTTATCCTGTTATTTTGAAAGCAACTGCTGGTGGTGGTGGAAAAGGAATGAGAATCGTCCATAAAGCCGAAGAATTGGAAAATGCTTGGAGTTTGGCTCGAACAGAGGCAGAAGCTTTTTTCAATAACCCTGGGGTTTATATGGAAAAATACATCGAAGACCCCCGCCATATTGAGTTTCAAGTTATTGGTGATCAATACGGAACTGCAGCACACCTTTCTGAAAGAGATTGTTCGATTCAACGTCGTCATCAGAAATTAGTAGAAGAAGCGCCTTCTCCTTTTATGACGGATGACCTTCGTGAGAAAATGGGTGAAGCGGCTGTAAATGCAGTTAAGGCCATTGGCTATGAAGGTGTTGGAACGGTGGAGTTTTTGGTGGATAAGTATCGCAAATTCTACTTCATGGAAATGAATACTCGTATTCAAGTAGAACATCCTGTAACGGAAGAAGTGATTGATATTGATTTAATCAAAGAACAAATCAAAATTGCGGCAGGAGAGAAAATTTCGGGTCAGAATTATTTTCCAACAATGCACGCCATGGAGTGTCGTATTAATGCGGAAGATGTTCGTCATAATTTCCGTCCTTCTCCAGGTACAATCAAATCTTTCCACAGTCCAAAAGGTCACGGTATTCGTGTAGATACACACGTTTATGCAGGATATACGATTCCGGTTCACTATGATTCAATGATTGCAAAATTGATTTGTAGAGCGAAAACTCGGGAGGAATGTATTGCAAAAATGAGCCGTGCTTTAGATGAGTTTATTGCTGAAGGTGTAAAAACAACGGTTCCTTTCCATCAACGATTGATGAAAGATAAGGATTTCCGAGAAGGAAATTTCCATACAGGCTTTATCAATACTTTCAATATGGACTTTACAGAAGAAGAAGCAAATGGAAATTCATAATTTAAAAACGATGAATTATAAAAGATAAATTATTTATCTTTTAATGTGTAGTAATCCATTGTTTAATGAGTAATATCCTATTTCAATATAATAAAAAACGCCTCGTCAGATTTTTGATGAGGCGTTTTTTTATTTTCGTTCTAACTTCCATTCTGAAACACTTATTACAGGTTGTTTCGATATCGTTCCGACCCTTTCTAAACTATCAATCCAGTATTGTCTATCTAATTCATCAATGATTATTCTAAAATCCTCTTTTGTATTTACAAGTCCCCAAGCATCATAATAGAAAATACGTTCGACATGTAT
>CAWVWD010000264.1:0-6359 GCA_963933585.1 uncultured Saprospiraceae bacterium | reverse complement strand
GGAATTGGTAAAATTGCTTGATATTTTTTGGTGTCAATATCTTTTAATAATCCATCTAACTCTTTATTTAAAATATCATTTTTTAATGGATTATCAATTACATTTCTACGTACGGTTCGTTGAACATCGTACATATCGCTAATTGAAAAAAGGAGCAAAATTCCAATAAAAATTGGCAGCCAAATCCCTTTTTTTTGAGTATAAAAATTATCTAATAAATAAATTAGTATAAATTGAAAACTCCAAAAGAAAACCCAATTAAAGCGAGCTAAAACTCTAAATTGTGTGACTTCTGCGACGAATAACTTTGCATATAAAAATGGATGTAGCGGATTGTCCAAATTGATTGTGCCATTAAACATTTTTACATATTCGCCCAAAGCAATATTGAGACACATCAAACCTGCGAATAAAATTAAAAGTACTTTTCGTCCTTGTTCATTACTAAAATAGGATTTGAAATTTGGTAAAATTTGCTTCGGATTTTTTATCATTTTCACTAAAAGGAAAACGATAAAAAACGTAAATGCATACAAACCAAATGCACCCAAATAAGCGTAACCTTCCCAATCCAAGGCTAATCTTGTGCGAAATAAAAACGGAATAGTCGAGTAATAATGGTCAGAATATAACGCATCAATTTTTAAGTTCCATTCCCACCAACCGAATTTCATTTCCGTTGCTTTTCGCAAATGATAATATTTGTCTATTCCTCGAATTGTCAAGAAAACAGATAAAAAACTAATGATTGGTAAAAGGAAGGTGAAGCCGAGCCAAATGAATAATCGCTTTCTATTCTTGCGTTCCCAAATTGCAATCACCAAACCGAACATTCCAATGATTACCAAAACCATTGGTAAATAATACAAATGAATGAAACTGATAATATAAACCGAAACGACAAGAAAAGCGGAGAAAATACCAACTTTCTTGAATTCGTTTTTACTATCGTAAATGCGTATTAATAAATAAAAAACCAACAAGAAAACCCACGAAAACGAGAGGTTAAAATGTCCCATGATTAAGCGATAAACTTGTGGCGAAACCCACGGAAGTGTAATGGCTAAAACGGACCAAATCGCAATACTTTTAGTTAGTTTATTAATAATTAACCAAGTAAAAAGCGTAGAAAGTAAAATTCCAAATAACAGAAACCAATTGTATAATCGAAAAGCGTAAGGTGATAAATCAAAAATATTATCAGAAAACCATTTTAGAGGAACCGCAAAAGAAGGGGAATTATCAGTAAAAAAGATGTATTCTGAAAAAGGGTAATTCATATTCTGGAACGATGCGAATATTCCCTTTTCTTGTAAAAAATAAGCGTAAATCGTATAGTAATTTTTTAAACCATCGCCATCCAAACAGAAAATGATATTTTCACCTTCCGTAAAAAAAGGTAGAAAATTCCAAAGGATTAGAATGGATTGAATAATTAGAACAATAAAAAGTGATTTGTATTTGATTTGTTTCATTTGGTTATAAAAAGACCGTCATTCCAACCCCGAATTCTCGGGATCGGAATGACGGTTTTTATTTAGTTTTTAAATTTGTGTGATATTTGAACACGTCATTTAAACCACATCATAAGCTACTTTATATTTCGGATCTTCGATGATATTTACATCAATAATCGTTTCTGCATTCGCCAATAATTTACGGCAATCTTGGCTCAAGTGCTTTAAATGAATCACCTTTCCAGCTTGTAAATAACGTTCTGTCAATTTATTCAATGCTTCAATTCCTGACATATCCGCTACCCGACTTTCTGCGAAATCAATAATGACTTCTTCTGGGTCATTCTCAATCTCAAATTTGTCATTAAAGACAGCAATAGAACCGAAGAACAAAGGACCGAAAATTTCATAATGTTTGACTCCTTTTTCATCCACATATTTTCTTGCACGAATACGAGTCGCATTTTCCCAAGCAAAAACCAATGCAGAAATAATTACACCGACTAAAACGGCTAAAGCTAAATTATGTAAGAAAACTGTAATTGCAGCCACCAAAACCATCACCAAAACATCTACTTTTGGCATCTTACCAAAAGTCTTCAAACTCGCCCATTCAAACGTTCCTACGGCAACCATAACCATCACACCCGTTAATGCGGCCATCGGTAATTGCTCGATGTAAGACGAACCGAACATGATAAAAACCAATAACATTATTGACGCAAAAATTCCAGACAATCTCGCTCTCGCACCAGATGAAATATTAATCAAACTCTGACCAATCATCGCACAACCACCCATTCCTGAGAAAAATCCTGTTAAAATGTTTGCAGTTCCCTGTGCAACACATTCTTTATTTCCACGTCCACGAGTTCCTGTAATTTCATCAATCAAATTCAAAGTCAATAAACTTTCAATCAGACCAACACCAGCAATAATCAAAGCATAAGGAAATACAACAGTTAACGTCTCTAAATTAAAAGGAACCATTGGAATATGAAAAGGAGGAAAACCACCACTTATCGGAGCAATATCGCCAACCGTTTGTGTATCAATTCCAAAACCCAAGGTAATTGCTGTAACGACCAAAATTGCGGCTAAAGAAGAAGGAAACTGTTTGGTTATTTTTGGTAAGCCCCAAATAATCAACATTGTCAAACCAACTAAACCCAACATCATTCCCATCGAAGTACCTTGTAACCAATGTCCATCTTCGCTTTTGAATTGGACCAATTGAGCCATAAAAATGACAATTGCCAAACCATTTACAAAACCAAACATTACGGAATGTGGTACTAAACGAATGAATTTTCCCAATCGTAATAAACCTGCGGCAACTTGCAAAATCCCTGCTAATACAACAGCTGCGAATACATAATCAATATTATGTGTCTTCACTAATGCAATAATCACAACAGCAATAGCACCAGTTGCACCAGAGATCATACCTGGTCGTCCACCCAAAATTGAGGTTACTAAACCCATCATAAAGGCAGCGTACAAACCTGCCAAAGGTGGCAAACCTGCTATTATTGAAAAGGCAACTGCTTCTGGTACTAATGCTAACGCAACAGTTAAACCTGATAAAATTTCGGTTTTGTAATTGACTTGCTGTTTTAAGTCAAAAAAATTCAAATACTTTTCCATGTGTTTTGTTTATAACTTTTAGTAACTAGCTTTTAGTCCGCTACTTAAAGAGGTAATTTGCTTGCAAAAGTTGGCAAAGGTAAGGATCGCCATGTAATAACAAAGGATTGAGCTGCAAATAGGAAACCATTAATAATGTGCTGTTTTAAAGCATATTATGAAAAACATCATTTATGCGTAACGAAAGTGTATTAATAATACCGATTACATTATTTATTAAGGGATTCAGCGGAATGACTGTAGTTTTATTCGGAAAACTTAAGATGTGTGTTTTTTGTCAAAAAAGGGGGAAATAAAGACCTTTCAGTTAGGCAATTGATTATATTGATTTTCAATAAAAAAAGTTCAATCATAAAACTACTATCTTATAAGACCTGAAATTATTCGTATTGACGTAAAATTAAGAAGTATGATAAACTGGAGGTGACCGATTTTTTTCTAATAGATTTCAAGAGAAATCTATTAGAAAAAAATCGAAGTCTATATTTAATTTTACAATAATTGCTTATCAGTGCCTTTAAAGTGGAAATTTAGAAGCTTTGATGAAAATAAAAATTACTCAATATGAATGGTCAATAACTTCCGATTTAAGGTACCAAAATACAATATTTTCATATCGTATTAACTATTATAACTTTATGTCGCACCACAAATTATGTAACTAATTTTCAAATAAAAGTTTTTTATAAAAAATTGACAATCCGTAAATCTTCAGCTGGTGTAGTTTTTAACTAATTGATTAATAGTTATTTATGAATAAAGATACGATTTTTTTAATTAAATGACGAAGTACGATTTTTTTGCTTGCAATTAGACTTTCTTTAACATTTGAAAGATTTAATTATCTTCGAGAAAAAATACACAGTTATGGCAACACAAGGAAGTACTTTAAATACAGCATTTTGGTTACATTTATTATTACTCGTAGCAGGTTGGACGGGACCTTTTCTATTTCCGTGGTATATTATGGTAATCGGTTACGCTTTGATTTTTTTTCAATTTTTAATATTTGGAAAATGCTTGGTCAATGAAATGCACGAACTCGAAAATGAAAATTATTATACTTTTTATACATTCCTATTTGAATGTCTTGGAATGAGTTTTAGTAAAAAGACTCAAAAGATAATGTTCTACTTCATTCGCTGGCCTTTGTATCCACTTTTATCTGCGTTTACTTTGTTCTGGCAGTTATATTTAGGATTTAAGCCATTGTTATTTTAGGATAATTAGGTATTTCGAATGTTTTTGGACTAGAGATTATAAAAAACGCCATTTTAATGTATAAATATACATTTGAAATGGCGTTTTAAGTTTTAGAATTAATTCCTCACTTTTAATTTCTAATTAAAATTTAAGTTTTCTGCTTTTTCTTACGAGCTGCTGGAAACAATATATTATTCAGAATTAAGCGATAAGCTGCTGAATTTGGATGTAAGTTCAAATCAGTTGGAGGATCTTGAACATAATGACGATAATCTTCTGGATCATGTCCGCCATAATACGTCCAAAAACCTTTGCCTTGTTCTCCATGAATATAACGAGTTTCACCTAATGCTTTGCTTTCTCCCAAAACTAAGACGTTAGATTTCAAGTTTGTTTTCATAAAACCAGTGGTCTGTCCCATAAAACCTTTTACCGTTTTTGTATGATTTTGTGTCAACATCGTTGGAATAGGATCCCATTTTGCAGAAAAATCAAACAATGTGAAGTAATCAAGTTTTTCATCAATTACAGGCGCTCTTGCTCTATCAATTGTTGAATATTCATATTCTAATGGATTTGATTTCAGTCGAAAATCTTTAAATGCAAAGGTATTTTCAAAATTTAATTTTAATTGTGCGTTCGGATCCTGTGGATCACCATCATACATACTTGCACAAATATCAATTCCTTCCGCAGCTAAAGCGATATCGTAAGTATCTGTTGCAGAGCACATTGCGAACATAAATCCGCCACCGACGACATATTCTCGAATCTTTTTAACAACGTCTAATTTTAATTGAGAAACTTTTTCATAACCCAAACTTGTTGCTAAAGTTTCCATTCGTTTTACGTTTTGCTTATACCAAGCTGCACTTCCATAAGAAGAATAAAACTTTCCATACTGACCCGTAAAATCTTCATGGTGTAAATGTAACCAATCATATTCTGTCAATTTATCCTCCAGAACTTCTCCATCATAAACCGTTTTGTAGGGAATTTGGGCATAAGTCAAAACTAAAGTTACCGCATCATCCCAAGGTTGAATTTGGTTTCCTTTATCATCAACTTTAGGTGTATAAACTGCAATTTTTGGAGCAACTTCCAATTTTACTACTTCTTGATTTACTTCAGGACTTGAAATTTCCATACGAATTTTTGCAAATTTTGCATCTGCAATAACTTCATAACTCACATCTCGAGCCTTACATAGGTCTTCGAACACAGGATTATATTTAAATGCAAAACTTCCACCTCGATAATTTAACATCCAATATGTTTCCACCTCTTTTTCTAAGACATAATAGGTCATACCATAGGCTTTTAGATGGTTTCGTTGTTTCTCATCCATTGGCAAAAGAATATAAGACGCATTTGCCTGATATCCGAAATAAGCCAAAAGACATAAACTTAGAATGAGTTTTTTCATATTTATTTATTTAATTTATTATTAATATTTTGGTGGCGTATTACAAATCTATAAGGTTTTCAAAACCTTATAGATTTCGAACGAAAATCAATTTATTTAATAGCTCACCAATAGTTTTAAATCGTTCAAACGAAAAATACGCCAAACTTAATCTTAAAATAAACACTTTTAGAGTAGAGTTTGAAGCGTTTAACATTTTTTTAATTAGGGCAGCGTAGTATTCGTACCTCTATTAGTTGATTAATATTTGTAGTTCAGACGTAATTATACGACTACTGACACCAAATAACTACTAAAACCGAGATACTAAATTCAAATAAATTTTTGTTAAAACGACAAACAAAAAAAATCACATTTCTAATATTCCTTAATTAATCCTATTTTCGCCTGAATGTTAAAATGGTTACAAACTGCTTAATCCCTATTATTTATTCAAATTAGTTTTATTTGAATTTATAAACAACAAGTTGTTAGTCATTCACATCAAATATTGAGTATCCGAAAACAAATATAAAATATCGATAATTAAGTTTATGACGAATATTACATTTGAATATCCAGTTTGGTTTGCTATTTTTTGTGTGTCAGCAGGTCTGCTTTACGCAGGAATTTTATATTATAAGGAC
>CAWVWD010000263.1:0-6360 GCA_963933585.1 uncultured Saprospiraceae bacterium | reverse complement strand
TACTCGTGCAAAACATCCCATATCCACAATGTGTGGAGCAACTTTGGTAAGCATGTCAACCGTCGGAACATATTTTCCTGAAGATTGCCACATATCTCGATAAACGAGTGCTAATTTAATTTTTCGTCCCATTTGATTAGTTAGTTTGTTAATTAGTGAGTTGGTTAATTAATTAATTGGCCTACCCCCGATTTCTCAGCGGCTGATTGCCAGTTAACGAATGACTAATCGCCTAATTAGCTTTTTCTATTGAAGTTACTTTTCCTTTTCCGTTAGTGATTATTTCTACTGCAGCCACAATAGCAGCCATTTTTTGTGTACTAATTTCTTCTTGAAACGTTGATTTTCGTTCTTTTCGCTTCACAATCGGAAGCTCTTTCGTTGACCGATTCACCACCCATATTAGCGTACGACCCGTCACTACAACGAGTGCTAAAACCGTAAAAACGGTTATCATTCCAACTAATAACATTCCAAACGCATCGTATAATTCTGGTGTCATTGATTTACAATTTTGGGAAATCAAAAATTCTAAATAAAATTATTGAGAGTCTATTAGATAGGTTAATAAATACTTTAGACCTGACGGATTTTGAAAATCTGTCAGGTCTTTATTCCCTGTTCTAATACCCTTCTGAAATATCTACTATATGATTTCTTTGTTCAAAGTGTAAAAATAACAAAAAGAGGTTTATTGTGGTGATTTCAGTTTAAAAATCCCATAAAAATTGACAATTATCGTTAAAACAAATTTTTATTTTGTTAACAAAAAAGGATTTATAATATTATTTTCATAAAAATAGCGGAATACAATTGGAGGAATGACAGGAACTATTCTATGGGATTTAGTTTATTGTAAATTTTAAATAACGCCAAGTAAACCTATAAGATTTTAAAAACCTTATAGGTTTTGAAACAAACTCGCTACTTCACTCTAAAATAAACGCATTTTAAATAAGCACCTTCCGCGAAACCAATCGGATGATCAATATCGTGAAACGTTTTTTCTATTACTTCAAATTGTCGTCGAGAATCATATAATTCATTGGTTACCGTTTTGAAAAACTCATCGGCTGAAACTCGACTGGAGCAAGAAGCTAAGACTAAAACTCCATCTTTTGCTACTAATTTAATTCCGGCTTTCGCCAATCGTCCGTAACTTTTTATTGCTCGTTCGGTTTCCAAATCTTTCTTAGCAAATGATGGCGGATCAATCACGACAATATCAAACTGTTTTCGCTGCTGATGCAAATTTTCTAAACCTTCAAAAGCATCAATCGCCATTATTCCGTGTTTGCCTTTATGTGGATTTAAAGCCGCATTTTCTTTTGATAACGCTAAGGCTTGTTTACTAATATCCAAACTAATCACTTCTTTTGCTCCGCCTGCCAACGCATGAACCGAAAATCCGCCAGCATACGCAAACACATCCAAAACCCGTTTGTCTTTTGCCAACGCTCCTACCCTTTTTCGATTATACCGATGGTCTAAAAAGTAACCCGTTTTATGTCCTTTTATCACGTTTGCTTGAAACTTCAAACCGTGTTCCGTAAAGATTACTGTTTCATTTTTCAATTCGCCATGCAAAACTTGACCATCTTTCAAGCCATTCAGATGAGTTTCCTGCTGCTCCACATTTCTACTTAATCGCAATACTAACGTTTTGCAATTACTAACTTTCAATAAGACCTCTTGTAAAATGTCCAAAAATGGCAACCAAATCAACGAATATAATTTCACCACCAAAACATCATCATAAACATCTGCAATCAAACTCGGCAAACCGTCATTTTCACCATAAATTAATCGGTAACTATTCGTATCAGTTTCTAATAAAGGCAACCGTTTTTCGTAAGCCGTTTTTATTTTTGCTTCAAACCATTCTGCATTAATCTGAACCGCAGAATTAACATGCAACATTTTCACCCGAATCGGTGAAAACGGATCATACAAACCGATTCCCAAAAACTTATCTTTTCTATTATCAAAAATAACCACAAAATCTCCAGCTTTCCCTTCCTTGTTCTGCTTCGTAATCCCCTTCTCAAAAAGCCATGGATGACCTTGACGAATTATTTTTTCTATACTTGGCTTGACTTTTATCGCTATCTTATTCATATTCTCCTCATTTACCCCGATTTTTTTTTCGAGGCAGACCTGCCCGTTCGCACAGCAGACGGGTTTCGCTGATACTGCATATTTTTAAAAGTGTAAAACGCAAAGTTACGAATAATTAAAACCGAACGCTGTAAAAAACGCTGTGCAAGAAATTCTATAAATAAACCGTCTAAACACTGTAATAATTTAATGCTGAGTTTGAGATAAATCAGTTTTTGGACACCTTATATATTGGATTTCAAATTGATAATGAATTGATTACAAATGAAACCGTTCGATATATCAATATTTAGAATCATTCTAACCTTATTACTACTCTGGAACAAGTTGCCTTTTCCTTGTTTTACAGTATTGAGTAGCGTATTTTCGCAGGAAATTTCAATAAGGTTCTAAGGTTTTATGAAATTAGGTTTTAAGATAAATGATTTCTGAAGAGAGAAATCGTCAAAACGGTCAAAAACTTAAAACTTAAAAACTTAACACCTCAATATCAACATAAAATGAAAAGAGAGAATTCAGCAAAATTATTTGAGGAAGCAAAAAAATATTTCCCCGGTGGTGTAAACTCCCCTGTACGAGCATTCAAGTCCGTTTCGGGTCCACCATTATTTATTAAAAGAGGTAACGGTTGTCGTTTTTATGATGAAGATGATAATGAATTCATTGATTTTTGTTGTTCTTGGGGACCTTTAATTTTAGGACATAAGAATCAGCAAATCGAGGATTATGTGATTGAAACGGTGAAGAATGGAACGTCATTCGGAACGCCTTCAAAAATTGGAAATGAACTTGGAAAATTGATTATTGATAACAATCGATTTATTGAGAAAATGCGTTTTGTAAGTTCAGGAACAGAAGCTGTAATGTCTGCGGTTCGTTTGGCAAGAGGCGTAACTGGCAAAAATAAAATTATTAAATTTGAAGGTTGTTATCACGGACATGTTGATTCGCTTTTAGTGAAAGCTGGTTCTGGTTTAGTGACGTTCGGAGAAAGTACTTCTGCTGGAATTCCAGCTGCTTTTGTAAAAGAAACTATCGTTTTGCCTTTAGACGATGCGAAGGCTTTGGACGATACTTTGCAAGAATATGGCCATGATATTGCATGTATTATTGTCGAGCCAATTCCTGCGAATAATGGCTTATTACTTCAAGATAAAAGTTTCTTAGAATGCTTGCGCTTGAAGTGTTACAAATACGGTGTTTTATTGATTTTTGATGAGGTAATTTCTGGCTTCCGAGTAGGTTTTGAAGGGGCTGCAGGCTACTACGGGATTCAACCAGATATCATGACTTACGGTAAAATCATCGGTGGCGGTATGCCGGTTGGTGCCTATGCTGCAAGTTCAGAAATCATGAGTCACGTCGCTCCTGAAGGTCCAGTTTATCAAGCAGGAACACTTTCGGCGAATCCTGTTGCGATGGCAGCTGGAATTGCTGCTGCAAAGCAATTATTGGCAGAAGGATTCTACGAAAACATGGAAGCAAAAACCCAAAAATTCGTTGCGTCTATGCAAGCTTATTGCGATGAAAAAGGATATGAAGTTACGATTCCAAGTATCGGTTCTATTTTCTGGATTGCATTTTCAAAAAAACGCATCAAGAGAGCCGACCAAATCGATGTCGCTTCTATGGAGAAGTTCAAAATACTTCACCATGAATTATTAGAATCCGGTATTTATTTAGGGCCTTCCGGCTATGAAGTAAGTTTCATTTCTGCCGCTCATACCGCAGCAGATTTAGAAATTGCAAAAGGTAAAATATGTCAAGCGTTAGATGTTGTTTTTAAGTAAGTGAAGGTATGGTAGTCTTCAAAATCACTTTTTCGAATACGACAAACCCTCCACGATTTACCGCTGAAATAATAGAAACTCAGGCATCGTTTAGCGCTTTGTAAAAGCATCAACGAGCTCTACCTTGAGTTAGTAGTAAAACAAAAAAAGGTATCGAAAATTCGATACCTTTTTTGTTTTTTGAATAACAATGAAATCTAATCAAATTTTTGCAAATTATAATGTTCAATAATTTGCACAAGTTTTTCGGCGTATTGACGATCAGAATTATAACCTAATTGTTTCAAACCTTTTGCCCATTTTTTATAATCATTCCCTGCCTTATGCTTTAATTCCGCATAACTTCCGGTCGTAATAAACTCGCTGTGCATTCGCCAACCTTCCCAAGTAGACATAAACTCATTGAACATTCCATTTGGTGTTTCCGTACAAAAACCGACCGATAATTCACCACATCTTAGATTAAAATGATTATGTAACGACATTGCATTTGTACTTTGACCAGCGTTACTTTCCAATATTGCCTGACCTAATTTTACACTTACAGGAATTCCAAATTTTTTATTTTCCGCTAAAGCAATATCTTTGAAACGATTGATATAAGCTAAGTTCGCATCATCATCAAAGACAAAGGCGGCCGTAGAAGAAAAACTTTGAGCCATACTCATCGAACTCGCATCGGGAATACTCATTTGTGGCGCATTTAAATTAAAGTTCAAATTTAGGTTCTTATACGTCAATACATAAGCGCCAGCTACGATTAACAAAACTTTGAACCACGGGATGTTAGAATTTGCAAAAACACCACCTGTCGCTCGATAAAGACCAGCTCGTACAGCCATCACAGGTTTTCCAACTCCAATGATCATACCTTGTATCATATTGAATATAGAAGGTGTCTTTTGTTGCAAGATTTCCAAACGTCGAATTATGCCTTTATTTTGGACATAAGGCTCTAACTTATTGTTTTGCTTCCTCATAGCCTTGTTTTATTTAAAACCGTTTTGTATATTTACGGTTATTATTTAAATGATTTTGTTCTGAATGTTTACTTGACGATACAAATTTAAAACAAATTGTTGTTAAAAACAAAATGTTTGAATATTTATTTTTCAAAACATTTTAGAACAAGGTAAAACTGCTTATTATGTCTGATTTTATAAATAATCCTGTTAATAAACGTTTCAGAGAGGTTTACAAAGCCTTAGATAGCAACAATCTAATAAAAGGAAAGTCTGATATTGCTCGTGAATTGGGTACATATAATCACGTTATTAATAGTATTCTGAAAGGAAAGCGCAACATTACAGTTGACCAACTCAACAAATTGTTTGATACTTATAACGTAAACGCCAATTATATTTTTGGTGGAATTGAGCCGATGTTTGCAAATGATAGCGATATTTCTGTACAAGGATTAGAGAACCTTCGTGCGGGAGGAAGAAAAAATATCACTTTAATTCCTCAGAAAGCATTAGCTGGTTACGCTTTGGAAGGTAATAATCCGGATTATTTTGACCAACTTCAAAAGTTTTCGATTCCGAATATGGAAGGCGAACTCATCGCTATTGAGATTAGCGGAGATAGTATGATGCCGACGATTACGAGTGGTGATATGGTTATTTGTGAACGTTTGGAACGCAATACACCTTTAAAAGATAATGCAGTCTATGTCATTGTAACCGATGTTGTGGTTGCGAAACGAATTCAACAAATCAAAAGAGGCAATCAAACCGTTGGGCTTCGTTTGATTTCTGATAATAATATCTACCATCCATATGATGTTGAACTAGTAGATGTTTCTCAGATTCTAAAAGTAAAATGCCGTTTGACCGCTTATGGCGTGAATTAATAACTTTCGATATAATAATGTAGTATAAATAATTGAGACCGTCATACCGATCTCCGTCGGTATGACGGTCTTTTTTTGATTTTCTTATTGGTGAAGAAACACAAAATCAGTTGTTTGAATCAAAATTTTCTTGTAATTTTAGTTTCATATAACTTATCTAATTTCAAAACGAATCATCATGTCCATCAAAACCTATTACAAATCTTTTCTATCGCTTTTTTATCCAAACCTTTGTTTAATTTGCAATGATAATGTTCCATTTATCGACCGAGAGATTTGTCTGAAATGCGAAACTGAATTACCATTGACCAATTTTCATTTATACGACTCCAATGCCATTTTTGAAAAATTTGCGGGTCGAATACCATTGGAACAAGCTGCTGCTTTATTTTACTTCCATAAAGCCGGAAAAGTTCAGCCACTTATCTATGAATTAAAATATCGGAATAAGCCAGAAGTCGGTGTGCAAATCGGAAAAATGTACGGAACGATTCTGAAAGAATACGACTATTTTAGTTCCGTAGATTTCATTCTTCCTGTGCCACTTCATCCAAAAAAAGAACAACAACGAGGTTAGAATCAAAGTGCTGTTTTTGCACA
>CAWVWD010000262.1:0-6401 GCA_963933585.1 uncultured Saprospiraceae bacterium | reverse complement strand
CCGAGAACAGCGATTTCACCGAAGTACGCCGATAGGAATTTTTCTTAATAATGAATTTGAAGTTAATGCTATTCATGCTTTTTTTATATCTTTTTTAAGGTAGCTCTTAAAAAGAATCTCAATGAAAACGAAACCGTTTAGAATCGCCTTAATCATTATAACTATTTTGATAAGTTTATACTTATGGATTTATCCCTATACGAGTTATGAGTATGTTAGCAACTTAAAGGAGAAGGCAATTAAAGATTCTGAACAAATAAATCAACTTTCCGATAGTTCGTCTGCCTATATTTATAAAATAAAAAATTACGTAAGGATTGATTCACAATACCAATTTCAATACGAATTAATGGATTCTATTGATAATATTTTTAGACAAATGGGTTACGATTTTGACGTACCTAATATTGTTTTTCAGAATGCACCATAAAAATATGTGTACTTACATCGTGATAATCCTAAAGTATTATATAAATGGAATACTCGCTTGAATCCTTTGATGTATTTAGTTCCTAAGCATCTTTTGGAGGAACGAAAAGTCTTGGAGCAGCAATTAACTATTTTACAAAATCATCAAGAAAGAATATTAAATCTTATTGACAATAATACGATTTCAAAAATTATTAAGGATAGTTTTATCTTAAACATCCAAGACATTAAATGCCAATATCATAAGATTCATTTTTTAGAAATTTTTCCTGTTTCTACTCAAGTTCGACTTCAAATACAACAAAATCGCTTCGGAACATTGGAAGTACTTGGACAAAAAGTCGAAGAAAAAATGACTATTTTAAAGAAAAAGTATGAAGTCGTTCAACCCGATTTTAAAATTGCTAAATTAAAATTGAAACAAGGTGAGAATAACAATATTGAAATTACAACTACTGAAAAAATTCAGGATAATACAGTAAGATGTCGCATAAATAATAAACGAATTCCATTTAAAAATGGCAAAGCAGTTTATAATTTCAAAGCAAATCAAAAAGGCAAACAGGAAATTGAAGTTTTTGTTACGTTTGTTAATCCTTTTACTAAAGCATACAATACTTTTAAAAATTCCATGAAATATGAGGTTTATTAATTAGTTTCTAATTTCAAGAAGCCAAAAAGATAAATTGGCTACAAGCCAAAGTCATTTTTACTTATATTCGCACCGTGAAAAATTTAGAACAACTACTCGAATTATACCGAAAGGACGAACGTACGAAACTCATTGCGAAAGGAATTGAGCAAACGGTGGCGAATGATGCCGAACCGAATCGCTTTTTGTTGGAAGACCTGAAAGGTGGATTGTTGCCATTTGTGGTGGCGGGGACGTATCACGAAACGCCGGCTTGTCACTTGGTGGTGGCGATTGATAAGGAAGATGCGGCTTATTTACAGAATACGCTAAATAGCCTTTTTGAGAAGAAAACGATTCACTTTTTCCCAGATTCCTTTAAGCGACCTGCAGAGTTTAAAACCGTTGAAAATCATAATATTTTGTTGCGGACAGAAACCGTGAATAAAGTGATAAATTCGAAAGCTCGTGGCGAAATTATTGTGACATATCCGGAGGCTTTATTTGAAAAAGTCGTTGCTCCGAAGGTTTTAGATGAATCCAAAATTGAAATTAAAAACGGCGAGAGTTTAGACGTTGATACGATTTTGGAAGTATTGATTGAATATGGCTTTGAACGGGTAGATTTTGTGTTTGAACCCGGGCAGTTTTCCATTCGTGGCGGAATCGTGGATATTTTTTCTTACGGAAATGATATGCCTTATCGGATTGAATTATTTGATGATGAAGTGGAAAGTATTCGGGTTTTTAATCCGTTGGATCAACTTTCTCTACGGAAGATTGCTCGGGTGTCGATTATTCCGAATATTAAAACAGAATTTACGCAAAGTCAAAAGGTTTCTTTATTCAAAACCTTACCTAAAAATACGGCGATTTGGATTAGTAATGTCCAAAATATGATTGATAGGTTACAAATTTGTTTTGAAAATGCGTCTGATTATGCGGATAATTTGCAAGAAGATGATACGACAGAATCGGCAAAAATAATGCACGAAAGAGCCTTTATTCTACCAAATGTCGTGGTGAATGAAGTGACGAGTCGAACCGTAATTGAGATTGGAAAATCGTCTTATTTTGAATTTAAAGGGGATACTGGTGTTCGTCATATCAAATACCCGTCGAAACCTCAACCGAGTTTTAATAAGAATTTCGCTTTATTAATTAATGATTTAAATAAAAATACGGAAGACGGAATTATCAATTATATTTTTACAGAAAATCCACGTCAGATTGAGCGATTCTATCGAATCTTCGAGGATTTGCAAGCGAATGTCGTTTTTCATCCAATTAGTCATGCGATTCATAAAGGTTTTGTTGATACACAAATGAAAGTGGCCTGTTTTACGGATCATCAAATTTTCGACCGTTTTCACAAATATAACCTAAAACAAGGCTTTACAAAATCTCAATCCTTAAATATAAAACTCTTACGAGAACTACACCCTGGCGATTATGTGACGCATATTGACCATGGGGTTGGGAAATATTCAGGTTTAGAAAAAATTGATATTAACGGACATATTCAAGAAGCGGTTCGACTGATTTATAAAGACAATGATTTGCTTTATGTAAGTATTAACTCCTTGCATAAAATCTCAAAATACGTCGGAAAAGAAGGAAAAGCACCAAAGGTTTATAAACTGGGTACGGATGCTTGGACGAACCTGAAATCACGAACGAAGAAGAAAGTTAAAGATATTGCAGCCGAACTTATCAAACTTTATGCCCAACGAAAAGCAGCGAAAGGTCACGCTTTTCCGCCAGATAATTGGATGCAATTTGAATTAGAAGCTTCGTTTATTTATGAAGATACGCCCGATCAAGCGAAAGCGACACAGGATGTAAAAGAAGATATGGAGAAGGCTTATCCGATGGATCGGTTGATTTGTGGCGATGTAGGTTTTGGGAAAACGGAAGTAGCAATTCGAGCAGCTTTTAAAGCGGTTGTCGATGGGAAGCAAGTGGCGATTTTAGTACCGACAACAATTCTAGCATTGCAACACGCTAAGACAATTTCAGCAAGGTTAAAAGAGTTTTCAGTTCGAGTCGATTATGTCAATCGTTTTCGGACAACGAAAGAGAAAACGCAAGTTTATAAAGATTTAGAGGCCGGAAAAATTGACGTTTTAATTGGAACACACGCCATTTTAAATAAAAAAGTAAAATTTAAGGATTTAGGGTTATTGGTGATTGATGAAGAGCAGAAATTTGGTGTGGCTGCAAAGGAAAAAATACGTGGTATGAAAATCAATGTTGATACGCTGGTATTGACGGCGACACCGATTCCGAGAACCTTACAGTTTTCGCTTATGGCGGCTCGTGACCTTTCTGTTATCAATACGGCTCCGCCAAATCGTCAATCAATTCATACGGAAGTTCGGGTTTTTGATAGCGACTTGATTCGGGATGCAATTTACTATGAAGTAATGCGAGGCGGACAAGTCTATTTTGTGCATAATCGAGTCAAATCATTGCCCGAAATGCGTGGAATGATTCAGCGTTTGTGTCCCGATGTGGATATTGGAATGGCTCACGGACAAATGACTCCAAAAGACTTAGAATCGACTTTAGTGGATTTTATTGATAAAAAATATGATGTTTTGGTGTGTACAAATATCATCGAAACTGGTTTGGATATTCCGAATGCGAACACGATTTTTATTAATAATGCACATCATTTTGGATTGAGTGATTTGCATCAATTACGTGGTCGAGTTGGTCGGTCGAATAAGAAAGCATTTTGTTATTTGATGGCCCCACCAATTTCTGTTTTGCCACCAGATTCTCGTCGTCGTTTGACGGCAATTGAAGAGTTTTCGGACTTGGGAAGCGGTTTGAATATTGCGATGCGAGATTTGGATATTCGTGGTGCAGGAAATATTTTGGGTGGTGAACAAAGTGGTTTTATCACGGATATTGGTTACGAAACGTACCAGAAAATCTTGGATGAAGCAATTCAAGAATTGAAAGAAAAAGACTTCAAAGACTTATTCAAAGACGAAGTTCAGAAGGAAGCGAAATTCGTTCGAGATGTGCAAATTGATACGGATATTGAAATGATGATTCCAGATGAATATATCAATTCGATTCAGGAACGTTTGCGAATTTATACGGAATTGGATAATATTGAAACAGACGAAGAAGCTCGAATTTTGGGCGAAAAAATTATTGATCGTTTTGGTCCATTACCGCAAGCTGTAAAAGAGTTATTCAATGGTTTGAAGCTCCGTTGGTTATGTAAGAAAATCGGTTTTGAACGGGTTATTTTGAAAAATAATAAACTCCGCTGCTACTTTGTGTCTAATCCGCAATCGCCATTTTACGAAAGTGCATTATTCCAAAAAGTAATCCTATACGTAAACGGAAAAGGCGATAGCAAAATGGGCTTTAAGAAGTCCGGAAATTATTTCCTTTTGGTGCGAGAAGGGGTGAAGAATATGACGCAAACGAAGAAGGTATTGAAGGATATTGTAGATGGTGTTTCTGCTAAATAATAAATTGACGCTCTAATCTGATAGGAATCCCGATGATGTGGAAAATACTGATTTCACCGATTCCTTCTTTGGTGTTTTATCAATGATACTTGCCTTCTTATCGCAATGATGAGAAGGTTTTTTATTGCTAAGTTTTAGGTGCAGATTATCATTCACAATCCCAAAGCCAATCTGAAATCGGATAAGAAGCCTTTGTATAAGAATAATGCCACCATTCTGTTCGAATATGGCGGAAGCCAACCGAATACATCGTTTGCTTTAAGAGTTTTCTGTTTGCCAATATTTCGGGCGAATGTCCCGTATAGGTGTGATACCCTTCGACACCGAAATAATCGAATTTTGTTCCCATATCTAATTGATTCCCAAGAGAGTCAATTATTGTCAAATCCGTCGCTAAACCACGATTATGCATCGAACCTTTCCATGGCGGCGTCACATATCGAGCATCCGGAACTTTATCCCAAAGCTTCTGCTGAATTGGTCGAGGACGATAACAATCTAACATTTTCAAACCACTATAACCTTTTTCTTTAAGTATTTCATGTGCTTTTCCAACGGCTACCGCAACTTCAGGTCGAAGGTAACAGGCGGCACAATTGTACATAATTTCTTCTACAAAATTATCCGTTGTTGCGTATCGCATATCTTCCACTATAGTCGGATTAATATCCAAAATTCGAATCCATTTAGTCGTATCATAAACCGGTCGAGGAACGATTTTTTCTGTGACGTCTATTTGTTCAACTTGCTGCTGAATTTGCGAATTTTTAGCTTCTTTTTTCGGCTCCGTACAATTTGAAAGTACCGTTATTATGATTATAAAAAGTGATAATCGGGAGAGATTTTTCATCGTAAAAAAAGTAATATCAAGCCCCAGCTTATTCCTCAAAAAACTAAGCTGAAACTTAAAAATTTTATGATTTTATTTATGATTTTTTATATCTTTTGAGATTCAATAGTTTTTCTTACGATTGACTTAATCATAATTCAAAGCATCCATTGCATTTCTCAAGAACTTATATCGACGTTTCAATTTGCTACCAGAAGTATCCGCTTTTGCTTTATTTAATTCAACCAATGCTAATGGTTTGCCAATTACTTTTTCCAATGCTAATTTTGATGTTTCTTGATTTAAGACATAATCTTCAAAACGCAGTTCGATATAGTTTTTAGATTTCGGTGTTTGATTGACAATATCATAATGATATTTCCAGCTAACGACTTTTATTTTGGTGTTAAAATCATGTAATAAAAACTTTTTACATGGAATGTTCCACTTTTCTAATCTATCGACACCAGTCATTTTTTTAGTCGCTCCTTCTGGATGACGAGACCAAAGCACAAAAGTCGCATTTGGTAATAAACGAACTAACCACGGATAAATCAACGTATTATTTGGAATTTTCCAACCAACCATTTCGTCCTTTGACTCAATCAATGGCTTCAAATAACTCGTCAATAAATTAATGAACGCTTGTGGAATTTCGACCGAATGTGCATATTCGAAATCCCATTCGTGATTCCCAAGGTATTTGACATATTTTCCAAAAACCCGACAAGCTGCATAAATATCATCAACCGGCAACAAATCATGTGCTTTGTTCAACGGTTCTCCGATATAAATTCCCGAAGCTTTCAATACATCCGGAATAATTCTCGTTCCCGTATGCGCTCGACCAATGACGATTATCGTACTTTTCTTATTGAGTTTTTCTAACATTTTTCTTGTTTTACACCAAAAGTCATCAGGTGAATTTCTTTAACTTTATACCTAATTAATATACTTCTCGCAAGTTTTAGCTTACTCCTCTAATGACGATTCCACTCAAAAACGCCACTTCCCGTTA
>CAWVWD010000261.1:0-6435 GCA_963933585.1 uncultured Saprospiraceae bacterium | reverse complement strand
TATACGTTTCTTCAATATTTTTTTTAGAGTAATAAAGTTTTGATATTTGTAGTTCTGATATTATGTTCTCATATATTTCCCCTTTAGGAAGTGATTTTTCTATCTCACTAATTGTTTGTTGATATAAGACTCGACGGTCAAGATTTATATCAATAAACACTTCACTTGTCCCCTTCATCAAACAAAATATCGCCTTACCAATCGCAGATTTACCAATACTATTTTCGCCTGCAATCACCGTCAAACCATCAACTTTAATTGATGCTTCCTTAATTGGACCAATATTTTTTAAATCGAATTTCATATATAATTATCGTTGTGAAGAGTTTACAAATATAAGATTTCTAAATTACAAAACAGTCCTCTTCGTACAAAGTTTGCATCTTTCCAAAAAACGACTTATATTTGCAAACAAGTTAAAAATACTAAAATGAACACAAATTCAACTATAATTATAATTAGCATTATTATTCAAGATTCAAACAATCTGTGAAGTAGCTAATTATTGTATAAATTAAAAAGCTCTAACAGATTGTAATCTGTTAGAGCTTTTTCTATTTTTGTGGTAAAATTGATAAAACTATCCAAATGAGTAAATATAAAACAACGAAGCAACTGAACTTACCCAAAATTGACGAAGAAGTCTTAGCATTTTGGGAAGCAAATAAGGTTTTTGAAAAATCGGTTTCTAATCGGGAAGGAAAGGAAACGTATGTATTTTATGAAGGTCCGCCGTCTGCGAATGGAAAACCGGGAATTCATCATGTGATGGGTCGTGCGATTAAAGATATTTTTTGTCGTTTCAATACGATGAAAGGGTATCAAGTAAATCGTAAAGGTGGCTGGGATACACATGGTTTGCCGATTGAGTTGCAAGTAGAAAAAGAATTAGGCATTACCAAAGAAGATATTGGGACGAAAATTTCTGTGGATGAATATAATAAAGCTTGCCGAGAAACGGTGATGCGTTATAAGAATCTTTGGGATGATATTACTATAAAAATGGGATATTGGGTGGATTTAAGTGATCCTTATATCACCTTTGAAAGTAATTATATCGAGTCCGTTTGGTGGTTGTTGAAGCGTTTGTATGACAAGGATTTGTTGTATAAAGGTTATACGATTCAGCCCTATTCGCCTGCGGCGGGAACTGGTTTGAGTACACATGAATTGAATCAACCTGGTTGTTACAAGAATGTAAAAGATACTTCGGCGGTGGCTCAATTCATGGTGAAACGCAACGAGAAATCAGCGTTTCTGTATGAAAATGTTGGTGAAGAAGATGTACATCTTATTGCTTGGACGACGACCCCGTGGACGTTGCCATCAAATACAGCGCTGGCAGTTGGTGGAAAGATTGATTATGTTTTGGTGAAAACATTCAATAAATACACGCATTTACCAATAAACATCGTTTTGGCGAAGTCCTTATTTGGCAAATGGTTTCCTGCGAAAAATGTAGATTTAAAATTAGAAAATTATATCGCTGGAGACAAAACGATTCCTTACGAAATCGTAGGAGAATTCAAGGGTACTCAGTTTGAAATGATAGAATATCATCAGGTATTGTCGTATCAACAACCAGAAGAAGGCGATGCTTTCAAAGTTTTGATTGGTGATTTCGTTTCGACGGAAGACGGAACTGGTATTGTACATTTAGCACCGTCTTTTGGTGCGGATGATAAACGTGTTTGTGATAAATACGGAATCGGTGCATTGACTTTGGTGGATAAGCAAGGAAAGTTCGTGGATGGCGTTGGTGAGTTTTCTGGTCGCTATGTGAAGAATTATAAAGATGATTCAGATTATGTCAATGTTGATGTGGATATTTCTATTAAATTAAAGACAGAAAATAAAGCATTTGATGTCAAGAAATATGAGCATAATTATCCGCATTGTTGGCGAACAGATAAACCAATTTTGTATTATCCATTGGATTCTTGGTTTATCAAAGCCGCTTCTGTAAAGGAAAGAATGCAGGAATTAAATAATACGATTAATTGGAAACCGAAAAGTACGGGTGAAGGTCGTTTTGGGAAATGGTTAGAGAATTTACAAGATTGGAACTTATCTCGTTCTCGTTTTTGGGGAATTCCGCTGCCGATTTGGAGAACGGAAGTGGACGACGAAAATCCTGAAAATACGGGTCAATTATGTATCGGTTCTATTGAACAACTAGGACAAGAAATTGATAAAGCAAATGCTGCTTTGGGTTTAAGTCAAGAAGTTCCTAAAGATATGCACCGTCCGTATATTGATGATGTAGTCTTGGTCGCTGATGATGGCAGACGAATGACTCGGGAGTTGGATTTGATTGATGTTTGGTTTGATTCCGGTTCGATGCCTTATGCACAATGGCATTATCCGTTTGAAAATAAAGAGAAATTTGAACAGAATTTTCCTGCAGATTTTATCGCTGAAGGTGTAGATCAAACTCGTGGATGGTTTTATACATTGCACGCAATTGCAACAATGGCATTTGATTCTGTGGCGTATAAAAACGTCGTTTCTAACGGTTTGGTTTTGGACAAAAAAGGAGTTAAAATGTCAAAACGCCTTGGAAATGGTATTGATCCTTTCGAGACGATTGAAGCACACGGAGCAGATGCAACTCGTTGGTATATGATTTCAAACGCTCAACCTTGGGACAACTTGAAATTTGATCCGGATGGCTTAGTTGAAACGCGTAATAAGTTCTTCGGAACATTATATAATACGTATCAATTCTTTTCGGTTTATGCGAATATTGACAAATTTACATATTCAGAAGCTGATATTCCGATGGCAGAACGTCCGGAAATTGATCGCTGGGTTTTATCATTATTGAATACGTTGATAAAAGAAGTTTCTGCAGATTTATCTGATTATGAACCAACGAATGCGACTCGAAAAATCCAAGAATTCGTAGGAGATCATTTGAGTAACTGGTACGTTCGTTTGTGTCGTCGCCGGTTCTGGAAAGGAGAATATGAAGCGGATAAAATTTCTGCTTATCAAACACTTTATACTTGTTTGGAAACGATTGCACAATTAATGTCTCCTATCGCACCATTTTATTCGGATAAATTATTCCGTGACTTAAATGATGTAACTGGTCGGAATACAGCAATTTCTGTACATTTGACAGATTTCCCTACTGCCGATGAAACTTTGATTGATAAAGGTTTAGAAAAGAGTATGGATTATGCGCAACGTATCTCTTCGTTAATTTTATCATTACGTAAGAAAAATACATTGCGTGTTCGTCAGCCTTTGCAGAAAATTTTATTACCTGTTTTAAATGAAGGTTTTATTACACAAGTTGATGGGGTAAAAGATTTGATTTTACAGGAAGTAAATGTAAAAGAAATCGAATATGTAACGGATACTTCGGGTATTATTAAAAAAGGTGTGAAACCAAATTTCAAAACTTTGGGTCGTCGTCTGGGCAAAAATATGAAGGCTGGAAAAGCTTTGATTGATGCGATGACGCAAGACGATATTGCAATTTTGGAAGCCAATCAAAAATTTCCTTTGGTCATTGACGGCGAAACTTTCGAGTTAGAAATGGAAGATTTTGTAATTACTTCGGAAGATTTGGAAGGCTGGTTAGTGGCAAATGATAAGGATTTGACGGTTGCTTTAGATATTCATTTGTCAGACGCTTTGAAAGCGGAAGGAATGGCAAGAGAAATCGTGAATCGTATTCAAAACTTGCGTAAAAATAGCGGTTTTGATGTGATGGATAAAATCAGGATTACTATCGAAAATCACGAAGCTATTCAAGCAGCAGTCGAGCAGTTTGGCGACTATATCAAAGCGGAAGTTTTGGGCGAAAGCTTGACTTTGGCGGATGTAGGGCAAACGGCATCGCCTTTACTAACAGCCGAAACGGTGGATTTGATTGATGAGGTGAGTGTGAAAATTTTGGTGGAGAAAGTGTAAAATGTAATATAGGGCAAACCATCGAAATTTCCCCGAAAAATCGGGGTGAAATGGGACAGGTGGTATTGCCTTTGTACTGGTATATTTTTAAAAAAAGCCTTTGACGTAAGTTGAAGGCTTTTTTATTTATTACATTGTGTCGGTATCAAATAAAATGTAAATCCATAATTCAAAAGTTTAAATGATATTTCCGGCTGTTATTCTAACATTATAAAAGAACGCAGTCGAAAATTTTAAAAAAAAATCAGTACTTTTCTGTATTTTACGTATTCTCAGCGAATCAATCACGTTAAAATATTACACCTTTCAATCTTAGGAAGGGGGGAGAGTCATATTATCTATTAAACTAATAGCTATATCAATAAGACATATTATAAAAATAAAAAATTTAATATAGGCTCATTTAATATTACAATATTAATAATCTATTAACTATTTTTAGAGATATTGCAAATTGCAAGAATCGTATTTTTTAGGTAAGAATAAAAGATTTATATTATAAATTAAGACCATTGACAAAATTTAATAAGGTATTTTTTCATTTTTTGATATATTATATGAATTAGTGGCATCTGAATTTATGGTAACACCTTTTTTTTGAAAAAAAAATGTTGTATTTATCACATATTCTATGAAAATTAGGGATATTTACAACATCAGTGTTAATTTTACACTCTCAAAGTAGATTAAATGTCGTAATGCTTCAACGCAACATCCAAATTAACGAATATAGATGCCTACAACAATAAGAATTAAAGATACTACAATAACACCAAATCTATCTGTCGATTGTGTGATTTTTGGTTTTGATTTCACAGAACTAAAAGTTTTATTAATCGAACGAGAAGAAGGTGATTTTGCGAATGAGCCGGATAAGCCAGGAATGTTAGCATTACCTGGAGATCATATTTATGCCAATGAGGATTTGGATCAAGCAGCAGAGCGCGTTCTAAAGGAGTTAACGGGTTTAGAAAATATATATCTAAAGCAAGTTAAAACCTTCGGAAACCCGACTCGGATGAATAATGAGCTTGATAAAAAATGGATGAAATTCATTCGTGCAGAACCAGATGTTCGAGTCGTAACGGTTGGATATTATTCATTAGTGAAGTTAGGTCAATACAAACCTGAAGCCGCATCTTTTGCTCGTCATGCAGTTTGGCAGCCGATTTCTGAAATTCCAATCTTAGCCTTTGATCATAATGAAATCGTGAATGAAGCCTTGAAAAGTTTGCGGTTGAAATTGAAAAATGAACCAGTCGGCTTTGAGTTATTGCCAAAGAAATTTACGCTGAGTCAATTACAACGTTTGTATGAAATTATTATGGGAACGGAATTCGAGAAGCGAAATTTTAGACGCAAAATATTGAAAAAAAATATTTTGATTCCTTTGGAGGAAAAGCAAGTTGGCGTTCCTCACAAAGCGGCTCGTTTATATCAATTTGATAAGGAAGGTTACGAACGTGCAACTGGTGAGAATTATAGTTTTACGTTGTAAAAACAAAAAAGGTCGACTGCTTCTAAAGCGTTCGACCTTTTGTTGTGTAACGATTTGTGCTGACCTAAGGATATAATATTAGCCTAGGCAGGTGAAAGTCATTATCAATATTTTCAATAATTAGAAATGTGGAATTATTTCATCATTTTGGTGTAATCGTTTTATTATAAATAAAAAAGTGGTGTCTTTCAAGTATTTGAAAGTCACCACTTTTTATTTATAAGGCATCACTCCCGAACTACGCTTGTGGTTCATAATCCTTGATAAAAGGATAATCCTCTTGAACGTAAACGTGTTGATATAATCCTGCTGGATCAGGGAAGTTCGAGTCTTCTGCGAATTTTGCAGCATCAGCGATTTCTGCCTTAATTTTAGCTTGAATTGCGTTGATTTCTTCTTCTGTAGCAATCTTATCTTCCAATACTTTCGCCTCTATCATTTTGATTGGATCACGATCACGGTAAGATTTCACTTCTTCTTTTGTACGATATTTCGCAGGATCTGAAACGGAGTGACCTTTATAACGATACGTTTTCATCTCTAAAAATGTAGGGCCGTTTCCTGCTCTTGCGTGTGTTAGAGCTCTATCAAAAGCTTCGTGAACAGCTTCTGGGTTCATTCCATCAACTGGTTCATTTGGCATATCGAATGCTAAACCAATTTTATGTAAATCCGACACATTAGAAGTTCTCTCAACAGAAGTTCCCATTGCATAACCGTTATTCTCAACGACAAAAATGACTGGTAATTTCCAAATCATTGCCATATTGAATGTTTCGTATAATGCACCTTGACGAGCGGCTCCGTCACCGAAGAAACAAATTGTGACATTATCAGTGCCTTTATATTGTTCCGCTAATGCGATTCCTGCACCAGTTGGAATTTGTCCACCGACAATACCATCACCACCAAAGTAATTATGTTCTTTTGAGAAAAAATGCATTGAACCACCTTTTCCTCCAACATTACCAGTTTCTTTTCCGTATAATTCCACCATTGCAGAACGAGTACTG
>CAWVWD010000260.1:0-6442 GCA_963933585.1 uncultured Saprospiraceae bacterium | reverse complement strand
AATAGTACGGCTTTCGCTCTTTGATTAATGAACGACAAATTTCATTTGTGATGAAATTTATTGTCTTGTTTGCCCCAATTTCTTGACAGTTACCATCAGGCGATTCTAAGGAAAAGTCAGCATGAAGGTTTTTTCTCAATCTGTGGAATAAGATTCTACTCTAATCTTACCAATTCCTTTAAATCCGCATTTGTCATATCACCCAGCCAATTCTCACCGGAAGCAACCGCCAAATTTGCTAATTCTTTTTTCGATTGAATCAATTTATCAATTTTTTCCTCGAATGTTTTTTCTGTAATAAAGCGGTGAACTTGTACATTTTGCTTCTGTCCGATTCGGTAAGCTCGATCAGTTGCTTGAGCTTCGACCGCAGGATTCCACCAAAGATCATAGTGAATCACATTAGAAGCCGCTGTTAGATTTAGACCAGTTCCACCGGCTTTCAGCGAAATTAACATCGCTTTGACGTAAGGTTTCTCTTGAAAATTATCGACCATCAAATCTCGATTTTTACGACTTACACCACCATGCAAAAATGGAACATCAACATTTAATTCCTCTCGAATTAACTTCATTAACAAATCGCCCATCTGACGATACTGTGTGAAAATAATTACTTTTTGATTTGCATTAAATATTTGACGAAGTAAATCTAAAAGTAATTCTGTCTTCCCAGATTCATCCGCTTTTATGTCGCTTAGTTTTAAATATTGCGATGGATGATTACAAATTTGTTTTAAGCCAGTTAGTAATTTCAGAATCAAACCTCTTCGTTCAATGGCCTCTTTTTCTTCGACTTGTTGCAACATATTATTGACAACATTTTGATATAATGCCGCTTGTTTTTTTGTCAAATGACAGAACTGGTTAGTCTCGATTTTATCTGGTAAATCTTGAATAATCGTTTTATCTGTTTTTAGGCGCCGTAGAATAAATGGCGACGTGATTTTGCGGAACTGGTCTAAAGTGTGTTTATCACGATCGAGCTCAATTGGCCGAGCGAATTTATCCTTGAATTTCTTCAAACCGAATAAATATCCTTTATTGATAAAATCAAATATTGACCAATATTCCGATAAACGATTTTCGACAGGTGTTCCTGTCATGGCTATTTTGATGTTTCCTTTTAGTTTTTTAATCGCTTTAGTTTGTCCAGTTTGTGGATTTTTAATGTTCTGTGCTTCGTCCAAAATGATAACTTGCCATCTTATTTTTGATAATTCAGTGGTTTCACTTCGTGCGATTCCGTAAGTCGTCAGAATTATATCATGTGCCTTTACGTTTAATTTTCGGTTGGAACCGTGATATACTTGAACATCAAGTTCTGGAGCAAATTTGATGATTTCTTTTTCCCAGTTCGTCAATAAAGTCGTCGGAAGAATCACCAGTGCTTTTTGCTTTTTTAATAAACCTTCTTGCTTGAATTTTAATAAAGTCGTGATTACTTGTAGGGTTTTCCCCAAACCCATGTCATCGGCGATCAATGAGCCGAAACCGATTTTTGAATTTTTATATAACCATTCGTAACCTCGCTCTTGATACGGACGAAGTGTTGCTAAAAGGTTTTTGGGTTGTTTGACTGTATCAACATTCAATAAATCATTTAAGATTTTTTGAGCTTTAGAATTTAAGACTACAGTTGCCCCGTTGTATTCTTCGGCCAAAGCAGATTGTAAAATTTCCTGTGAACTTACCTTTGGTGGATTTTTTATTTTTTCCAAAAGGAATTCCATTTCCTTACCATCGACCAAAACGTATTGGTCTTTTATTTTAACAATTCCTGATAAACCTTTGACCATTTTTTCAAAATCATCAGCAGGAATTAATTGATCACCGACGGCAACTTTCCAATTGAAATTCAATAAATTATCCAAACTAATTCCTGACGTTTGACCAACTTCGCCTGATTCATCGTCAGCGAATATCTCCATTGAAGCTTTCGGCATTGCCAATTTTCGCAATGCTTTTGGCAATAAAATTTTGATACCAAAAAGTTGAATTGCAGGAAGCGTTTTTAGAAGTACTTCCGTAAATTCTTGAAAGCTATATAATAAGGTATAATCCTCATTTTGCAATAGTTTTTCGATATCTGGAAAATGCTCAATTAATAAGGCGATGTCTTGCAATGCACCGACTTTAATATCTTCCAATTCATTATTGGTAAACAGTTCTTCGATAGAAATCAGCGGTTGTGATTCGTCCAAACGATTCTCAATAAACAATTGTAATTTAAAATAACCGTCCGTTTCCTCTACTTTGATTAATGGGATATAATCCTTTTTGGTAATGAAAAACTTACTTAACCAAAGGTGAACTAAACGTGGAATTTCTTTAGAATCAAAATCAGAAAATGAAATATATTCTTCATAGAAAAAGAGTAATTCGACATCTTTTTCATAATACTTTTCGGACTCTAAAAATGCTTTGGTAATAAAATGGCGCAAGAAAATACTCGTCAAAATATTTGCTTGTTCTTCCGTTTTAGACATTTTTATCGCTCGTTTTCCATTTTCAACGAAGTTAAACGCAATTGTCCCTTCGGGCATTAATTGTTCTAATAACCGTTCGATTTGCTTTACCTCCTTTGAAATCATCGCAGGCAACCAACGAATTCCAAATCTATTTTTATTAGACTTAATAACCTGTGGCAAGTAAGCTGATTTTTGAAGGAGTTTTATGGCGAAGTGATAAACCGTATAAAGCGCCATCATCGGATGCGAATAATTTGGTAATTGTCCAACTGGAGCAGAATCTAACCATTCGATAAGATAAGTCAGTTCCTTAGTTTGGAAAATCTGCTCCTCATCTGAATAACAAATAATTTCCTTGAATTCCATCTCATCATTGATGATAATATTCATTTCATCGGTCTGATAAAAAAAGGAAATTCTTTCACCACTTTCATCTTCTTGTGGCAAGTATTTGGAATATTTCTTAGCAATATCTGCATAAGTTTTCTCTAATATCTTTTTGAAATCACCAGCGTGATAAAAAGGCGGTCTTTCCGAAATCACTGAAAATAAAGTACTTCTACAATCTGGAATTATGGTATAATCGATTTGTTCTAAGATTGTTAAAGGTTCGGGAATTTCGTCAGCATATTCCACAAAATCTACCCAAACATCTTTGATTTCCGCGATATTATTTTGATGTTTCGATTCTACCACAATATCATGTTTCTCGAGTTCCTCAAAAATATTCAAGCCTTGTAGCTTAAATATAAAAAACGGGTCTTTATCAATTTCTAAAGAAACCATATAAATGACTGCTGCTTGATGTTTGCAAGGCGTTGCCCAATCAGGGCAGGAACAATCAAAATCTAAATCATGCCAATTTTTAGGAAAAATTTTGATTCGATTTTCTACACAATAATCTGCTAAACCAACTGGTAATTTTCGGTTTAATAATTGAGAAAGGTAAATCGGATTATGTATAACTTGCTCAATAATATTTTTTTTGTGAAGTTCGGTTAACTTTTGCAAGGACAAATTAACTCGATAAGGTAACGAGCGTGTGCCCTTTACCTTTGCTTGAATTCTATTCTGTTTTACAGAAATGTCTAAGACCTTTCCTGTATTCGCATACGTTCGTCCACGAGGTAAACGATTCGATAAATCTATATCTGTTAAGGCGTTTAGGAATTGTTTTCCCCACCAAGTATTTCCGTAAGTTTTTCGCATTTCAGTTTATAAAATATTCAAAATATTTAGGCGGTAAAATAAACTGGAAAGATAGGTATTCCTAGAGGAAAGAGGAAGTTAAATAGGGAATTTTAAATTATAAGCGATGAATTAGGAATTATTGTTCGTTCTAATCGCCAAAAAGTTAAAATGAATTGATTTCAATTATATTTAAAGTGAGATGACATCTGTTTTTACGAATTATTAATAAATGAGCTTTTGAATAATTTCGAAAAATTAGATTATTTTATAATGATAAGGTACGGCTAATATTATCGCGTTAAAACGATAAATAATAAATAGTTTTATAATATATTAGTTCACTAACTAAGAAGCCAATCCTTTTTCTTGAAAAATACGTTTGATTCTCAAAATAAGTTCATAAGGTTTGAATGGTTTCGTAATAAAATCAGTCGCTCCAAGACGAAAGGCTTCTAAAACGATCTCGTCATATTCCAATGCAGAAATTACGATAACCGGCGTTTCTTTATCATTTAAATCTGTTCTAATATGTTGAATCAGTTCTAAACCGGAAACGTGAGGCATCATAATATCGGCAATGATTAAATCAGGTTTTTCCGTCCTTAATTTTTCCATCGCTTCCCGTCCGTCTTCTGCTTTTACCACAGTATAACCTTGTCTACGAAGTCGAAACTCCAAAGCTGTTAGCATTATTTCCTCGTCTTCGCAAATTAGTATTTTCATGGTAGTAAATATTCTTCGTCCTAATTTTCCCGAATTTTTCGGGATTGTGCAAAATTAAAAATTTTGAGTAGATTGTCTCAGTAGAATCCAAAAAAAATTAGGGATTATGCGTTGTACCCTGCGTGTTTTATTGTTTTTGAGTAGTAGAATCCTGAGATTTTCAAAACATCCGAATTCCAGTAAACAATAAAAGAAAAGGATAATGCTCCAAAAGCATTATCCTTTTCTAAATATATATACGGGCGTAAATGTACGTGATAATGATGAACCCGCACCTTGAAGAATTACAATTTAGCATGTTCTTTTTTTAATTGAATCAAAACAGCTTGATAAAGCTTATCTAAATAATGAACCAATGATGGTAGTTTCTCGATATCAGACTCTTGTTTTGCAATGCTTTCAATTTCAACATTCGTTTTTGTCAATTCATCATTTCCGACGAAAGCCAGTGTTGATCTCATTTTATGACTTACCTTTTTGATTTCACCTAAATTGGTTTCAGTTACCATTTGGTACATAGATTGTATTTCCTGTAAAGGCTCTTCAAAAAGCAGCTCTAACATGATTTTTTTCATATCATTATCGCCATCTGCCATTAAATTCATATAACTTAGGTCTATCGTAGCTTTCGGTAATTCTATATTATTCATGTTCTTTTTTTTAGATGATATTTTATCTTTATTATTAATATAATAAGCAATTTTTGAAAATAATTGTTTTGGCTCGAATGGTTTTAAAACACAATCATCCATGCCATATTCCTTGAACTTTTCATCTTGTGCTATGTGTGCGTGAGCCGTCATTGCAAAGATAGGAGTATTTGCCTTTTCTGGTGGCATTTCTTTCCGAATATATTCTGTCGCTTCGTAACCATCCATGATTGGCATCTGAATATCCATTAGAATAAGATCAAAATCTTGCAATCTTAATTTATCTACGGCGATTTGTCCATTATCTGCAATCGTTACGATAATATTGGAAAACTCTTTTTCTAATGTTTTTTGAGCTACAATTTGATTTAATTTATGGTCTTCAACTAATAAAATTTGAATATCACGTCCAATATCTAATGAATAATCCTCTTCCTCTTTTTTTTGTTCTAGAACAATATCATTAGAAGTTGTTATTTTTCGGAAAGGCATCTCACAAATAAAAGTAGAGCCTTTTCCCAATTCACTTTCTACATGAATCTCTCCACTATGTAGCTGCACTAACTGTTTGGTGATTGCTAAACCAAGTCCTGTTCCTCCAAAAGTTTTTTTCTTGGCATCAAAAACTCTTGTAAATGTCTCAAAAATAATTTCTATTTTGTCTTCTGGAATTCCAATTCCAGAATCTATTACTCGAAATTCTAAAAATACTTCTTTATCTGTTTCTTGAATTTTATCGACCTCGATTTTGACGAAACCATTCTCCGTAAATTTAACAGCATTCCCTACTAAGTTCGTCAAGATTTGTTGCAACCTTAACTTATCTCCCATGATAAACTTGTCCACATCTGGTCCAATATTGACGTTCAGTTCCAGATTTTTTTCTTCAATCCTGTAGTTAATAATATTCACTAAATTATCAACTAATTCATACAAGTTGATTTCTTTTTCTGCAAGATTTATTTTTCCTTCTTTAAGGCTTGAAATTTCTAAGATATCATTAATAATTCCAAGTAAATGTTGTGAAGATTGTCGAATAGAAGAAAGATAATTTGCTTGTTCTTCGTCCGTATCCGTTTTTAATAGAATATTGGTTAGACCAAGAATACCGTTCATCGGTGTCCTCATTTCATGACTAACATTCGCCAAAAACTTTTCTTTCATCTGCGTTGAACGTTCGGCCAGTTCCCTTCCTTTCCTTAGTTCTTCTGTCTGTTTACGAGCCGTAACATCTCGAATAATTCCATGATAACCCGTAAATTCGTCTGTAGTAATCGCATTTGATGTCAACAAACAACTTCTGACAGAACCATCTTTTTGAACCAGCTCCACTTCAAAATCTTTGACAAAAGAAAACTTATTCATCATTATGTTAAAACTGTCTTTATCCGCATCTTCTTTATAAAG
>CAWVWD010000259.1:0-6446 GCA_963933585.1 uncultured Saprospiraceae bacterium | reverse complement strand
TTGGACTCGATACGCCCGCACTTGGCTGTTGATGGTGGGGATGTTGAAGTCGTAAACGTGACGGATAATATGTGTTTGAGGATCAAGTGGCTCGGTAATTGCGAAAATTGCTTTATGAGTGTCATGACGATGAAGGCAGGAATAGAGCAAGTCGTTATGGCTCAAGTTCCAGAAATTCTAAGTGTAGAAGCGATTAATGGGGTGGAAATGCCTTCTTAGAAAATACAGATTTAAAATAAGAAACTTCCGTCATTCCGACACTGAATCAACTTCAGCATCGGAATGACGGTCTTTTTTAGAGTATAATATCTATCAAAACGAATGACAAAAGAAGAACTCTACCAACAAATAGTTGAAAAAAAATCCTACCTGTGTGTAGGTTTAGACACTGATATTCAACGAATTCCGAAGCATTTATTAAAAGCTGACGATCCAATTTATGAATTTAATTGTCGCATTATCGATGCCACACATGATCTTTGTGTAGCTTACAAACCGAACATCGCTTTCTACGAAGCACAAGGAAGCAAAGGTTGGAAATCACTAGAAAAAACAATCAACTATATTCCACTAACACACTTTACGATTGCAGATGCAAAACGAGGTGATATTGGAAATACATCCTCACTTTACGCTCGTGCATTTTTTGAAAAAATGGATTTCGATTCCATTACCGTCGCTCCATATATGGGTGAAGATTCGGTAAAACCATTCTTGGAATTCGAAGATAGATGGGTCATTTTATTAGGTTTGACCTCTAATAAAGGTAGCCAAGATTTTCAACAAACACTTCAAGGTGAAAGTAATCAGCCGCTTTACGAAAAGGTTTTGAGAACAGCTCAAACTTGGGGAACGGATGAAAACTTGATGTTTGTAGTCGGGGCAACACATCCTGAAAAGTTCAAAGAAATCAGGGCAATTGCTCCAGATAATTTCTTATTAGTTCCAGGAATTGGAGCACAAGGTGGAGATTTGGCAGCCGTTTCTGAAAATGGTTGGACAGATCAATGTGGCTTGTTAGTGAATTCTTCAAGAGGAATTATTTACGCTGGTGATGGTGAAGATTTCGCTCAAAAAGCTCGGGGAGCAGCTTTGAAAGTGCAGCAAGAAATGGAGAAGATTATTGATAAGAAATTAAACCTATAATGGTGGATGCGCAACGAACAGTATGATTTTAAGTAAAAAGTCGAAAGCCATTCCGAACTTTCGACTTTAAGTAAAAAACAACAAAAATTATGGCGGAACGTAAGGTTTTTAAGACTTTTATTTGTTTCACCGCAGCGTTAGTTTTACAGTAGTATTGTAGTAAAAAACGCTATGAAATTCCCAAAATGCTGCGATAAAATTATTTTTCTCCAAACATAAACTCAAACGGAATATATAATCTTTCATTCCAAGATTGTTCATTATGATTGTGCCCTTCATATTTTTTTGACAACCAATTTTTTTCGCCCTGCTTTGCTTCTAATATTTCGTCGACTTCACTTTGTAAGGTTCCATAATATTGGTCGAGTCCTTCTGTTCCATAATCAAAGTACCACTCCTTCCCTTCTGGCAAATTCTCTTTGAAATATTGCACCACAGATTCTCCAGCTCTAGTATCTGAATCATCATAAGCGATTATCCAATGTGTAGACATACAAATCGCTCCACCGAAAATCTCCGGATATTCGCAAGTCGCATACATCGAAATCAATCCACCCATACTTGAACCGCCAACGAAAGTATTTTCCACATCCGAAAGTGTTCTATATTTTTTATCAATCTGAGGTTTTAATTCTTTCGTCAAAAAGCTCAAAAAGTCATCTGAAAAAATTGGAATACCATTGTGACGCATAGAATCTTGAGCTTCTTTTGGTAAAGTTTCAACTGGTTTTTGTGGCATATATTCCATAAATCGTTTTTCGCCAGCATGATTTATACCAACCATAATTACTTCTTGAACCGTATTCGCTGCGACCAAACTATCCATTACTTTGTGTGAATCCCAAGATGCCTTACTATAAGGTGACACCCCACCAAACTGAACTTGTCCGTCCATCATGTATAAAACAGGATATTGTTTATCCTCCTTTTTAAAATAAGATGGCGGCAAATAAACATGATAGATTTTATCCTCAATATATTTAGAATTTGCAAAAGTGAATTCGTCTAATCTTAATATTTCGGATTCAATCGAATTTTGTTCTGTTCCTTGTTTACAGCTAATTAATAAAACGCAAAGTATTGGTAATAAAAATCTTGTGTTCATATTTTTTATTTTTTAATCAATTCTTATCTAATTCTAACTTTCCCAAAAGACGTTTACTTTAACCCTATTTTTCCGAAAAATCACTCTCTCCTATTTTGAAGTGACACTTTCATGAAAAAATCTTCCTACTGGAAAAATAGGTGTCTTTATATTTCATTATCTAGTTCGGGATTTTTTATTGGATCAAAACTATCATTAAGTATAATAAATTACATATATTTATTTTTTATAATGAATTATTTTTTTGAAATTTTTAAGCGTAAAAGACACTGGTTTTGTTTCGCGTCATCATATTTAGTCAAACTCAAAACATAACACTCTATAAATTGATATCTCAAGAGTCAGATTTTAATAATATCGAATAATTGGAGGATATCAAATTAGAAATTATTATTACTTTAATTTCTACCGAAGTCAAAGTAAGGGATTAAAATTAAATACAATGAAAAATGTACTTTATATAGGAATATTTTTCCTTTGCTCTTTGGTGACATGTAAAACACCAACGTTATTACCAGAAGAAACTAACTCTCAAGATAAATATTTATTTCAAGAATTATTAGACAGCAATTTATATTTAGGAATGCCAAGAGAAGATTTTCTCATGATTCGTCCAAACACTGAATATAATAGTGATGTCCACAACTTCCGAAGTATCTACGTAGAAGAGAATTTTTCTCCTCGTTTTCAGACCTTAATTTGTTATTTGGATAATGACGGGGAGCAACCATTATATGAATTTATACTGATTCTAAGCCCAAAACTTGATGCTAAAAAAATCGCTTCCGACCATTTTGGTTTACCGAATCATAAAGAGAAAGAATGGCGTTTTCTAGTATCTGAAACAGGTGTATCTTACAGTATTGCCGCCTGGACGTATAAAAACAAAATCATCATCGCTGCGACATTAGCAGGAACAGAATGGGAAGAAGGAATTGAGTGAAAATATGATTTTCGTATTATAGATTTTGTCGTATTAGTGTAAAAATACCGTTGTATTTTCTACCACATAGTACTTAAACTTCCAATCTATGACTCACCCAAAATTGTAAGTAATCCGTCAATTATAACGTTAAATTCTATCTTATTTCGTTTATAAGTTATTTCTACCTTATTTTTGGAGTCGATATTTTACTAAAATTAGTTTTCGGTAAAATATCAACATTACCCTTAATATTTACGTTTACAGGTTACCAAATACTTGACTAACAATTTTAAGTAAAATAAGCTACATAAATTACTTATCTAACAGCCTAAGAAACTGAATCGTTCTATGAAAAAAATTTACTTACTAGCACTATCACTCACAGCATTCGCTGCAATTTTCGTCTTTACATTCCAATACGTTAATGATGTAGAATCTGAAGAAACTACTAAAAATCAAGAATTCGGGGAAGAAGAGGGAGACAAACGTACTCGAGTCGACGATATGTTACGACAAGATTTCGAACTAACCAAAGATCTCTCTTTAGGTTATCCTCCACGAGAAAGGTTACTAAACGCTTTAAACTATGTGGAAACTACCGCTTTTGATAAGAATACACCAATTACAGATGCACGCTGGATAGAACATGGTCCTTACAGTGTTGGTGGTAGAACTCGTACGATTTTAATTGATAAAAATGATCCAACAGGAAAAGCGGCTTTTGCAGCCAGCGTTTCCGGCGGTATCTGGTACACCAAAGATATTTTAACTTCAAATGTAAAATGGGAACCTATCAACGATTATTTAGATAATTTGGCAATTGTTACCATCGCTCAAGATGAAAATAATCCTCAAATTATGTATTTCGGCACAGGTGAAGGTTATCCTAATGCTGATGCAGTTCGTGGTTTAGGAATTTGGAAAAGTACAGATGGAGGTGTTTCTTGGAATCACTTAACCGTAACAAGTAGTTTCCAATATGTAATGAGAATGGTCGTTCATTCCAATGGTGATATTTATGCTGCTACAGATGGAAATGGTTTACAAAGAAGTCAAGACGCGGGACAAACTTGGACAAGAGTATTAGGTTCAGGTGTTTCTTTTGGTTCAAGTAACGGTGTGAATGATATAGAGCTTGGTCCTGATGGTTCTATTTGGGCAATCACCGGCTTCGGAGGCGGTAGCGTCGTTCTTAAATCAGAAGGTGGCATAGGTGTAGGAGATATTGGTAATTGGTCTCGTGTAGGTCGTCCTTCAACTGGACTTGCAGGAGGGCAATCTCGTATGGAGTTAGCGGCAGCAGAATCTAATCCAAACATTGTTTATGCACTTTGTTCTGATAATGGTGCAGCAACTTTTATTTATAAGACAATAGATGGTGGTCAATCTTGGATAAAAGCATCTGACGCACCATCCATCACTCCAGGTAATGGAAATTTTGCAGGAGATCAAGCTTGGTATGATTTAGATATTGAAGTAGATCCTAATAATGCAAATCGTATTCTTGTAGGCGGAATAGATGTGATGATGTCCACTACCGGAGGGACGAGTTGGGCACCTGTCACATCAGCTTATAATCCTGTTGCGCCATATATTCATCCAGATCAGCACTTTATTTATTTTTATCCGGGTAGCAGCAAAAGACTTTTCATTGGAAATGATGGCGGAATCTATCGTTCTGACAATGCAGATCAATCGCCAAATTCAATTCGTTTTAATGTTATTAATGACCGTTATAATGTGACACAGTTTTATGCGGTAGCGATTCATCCTGGTTTCCGTTCTAACTATTTCTTAGCGGGTTCTCAAGATAATGGAACGCATCAATTCAAAGATTACCTTCGTGGTGACCTTGATGTTACGCTGAATATTTGGGGAGGAGACGGAATGATTTGTCATATTGATCAAACAGATGGAATGATTCAATTATCTTCCTCTCAATATGGAAATTACGGACTTTCTACCGATGGTGGAGAAAATTTCTCTGGTGGCGCTTCTGCAAATGGAGCATTCGTTAATCCTTCTGATTATGATGACGAAGCGAATATTCTATATGCACAAACAAATTCTGGCGGCTACTTTAGATGGGATGTTTCACAGTTCGGAGGCGGAGAAAATGTTACTTTAAATGCGAGTGGTAACCTTGGAACTGTCCGTCATTTAAAAGTTTCTCCAAATGTACCAAATCGTTTATATCTTGGTACGAGTGCAGGTCGCGTAATTAAAATCGATGATGCTCACACCGGTACAAATAAAATTATTACTCAATCAAGTGTTGGAGGAGGAAGTATTTCTTCTATCGCTATCGAAAAAGGAAACGAAAATCACATGTTGACAACCGTTTCTAACTATGGTTCTGTATCCATTCACGAATCATTTGATAATGGTTCAACTTGGCAATCAGTAGAAGGAAACTTGCCTGATATGCCAGTTCGTTGGGTCATTTTTGATCCTATTGATTCTGATCAAGCAATGATTGCCACAGAAATGGGTGTTTGGGTAACGGATAACTTAGATGGTAATAGTACGATTTGGCAGCCATCATTTGATGGTTTACCAACCAGTCGTGTAAATATGTTAGAATATCGTGAATCTGATAATCTGATAGTCGCTGCTACTTATGGTAGAGGTTTATTTACCACTGCTTATCGTTCCCCAGCTTCTTCTGATTTTAAGGTGGATAGAATTGGTTATTTAGGAACACCATTCTTATTTAAAAACACTTCATACAATCCGAATAAAATAGAATGGAGTTTTGGTGATAACGAAACGTCAACTGATTTCAGTCCAACGCACATTTATAACCAGCTGGGAACTTATACTGCTACATTGACCATCAATGATACGCTTACAACTTCTCAAACGATCCTGATTTTACCGAATAGAACGGTTCCTTACACGAACGAGGACAATGCTCAATATGACGGTAGTTTTGAAAATAATGCAGGAGATTTTGGAGTTTATACCATTTCAGGAACTGGTTTTGAATTAGGAAATTCAACCATCTCTCCAAAAAGTGGAACAAAAACAGGAAGTAAGGCTTATGTCACAGGCATTACCGAGAATTATTATCAAAATAATTCAACTTCGATGCTTTACACCCCTAATTATGATTTGTCGCAAGAAGGTATTTATGAATTAAGTTTTTGGGCAAAATATGATTTACAATTCGGTTGGGACGGTTTCTTGGTGGAATACTCGACTGATTTGGGCACAAACTGGGCTGTTTTAGGTGGAGAAAATGACGATTGGTATAATTATACAAATTCA
>CAWVWD010000258.1:0-6450 GCA_963933585.1 uncultured Saprospiraceae bacterium | reverse complement strand
CAATTATACTTATGCTTTCATTAATCCTGCTTTATAGTTAATGTGTAAGTATTGCATTGAAAATAATTGAAAGAATAGGTTTTTGGATATAAATAAGTCCACGAAACCTATCAAATAAGAAGGCATGAAATTCATGGAAATGCGATTGCAAAAAATGATTTTATTGCTATTGTTTGATTTTTAAAAAGTAATAGATTGAGTTTGTTCTAAATTAGATGATAACAAGAAAGTAAGTATTATCATTAGTTTCAGAGGATTTAAAAGGCTAATTTTAAGTATGCTTTTAAACCTTCTTTGATAAATCAAAACTATGTGACTGACTTATTAAGGTAGTATAAGGATAGAGAAGTCTAAGATTATTAAATAAGCATTTAATCTCTTATCGTAAATCATAACTTTTTAGCTCGTCTTGCATTAGATAAGTTGCTCACTAAATATATTAGTTTTTCACGCTGTTTTGTATAGTGCCAAATATAGAGAATTGATAAATTCAAAAGGTTCTTTGATAAATTCTATGTATTCAAGAAGTATTGTATCATGTCTTTGTATTGAAGAAGTATTATTAGTATAGAATGGGTCCCTATTCCATAGTCGGCCGCAAGTGTATAGTTTTAATTGTTGTCTGATTACAAATGTGGAATATTAGTATTATCTAATTGAATCATTGCCTTTAATATTTCAATTACCTGCTACAAAACCTTCAAGTAATTATCCGTTTTAAGATTGCTTTTGTTCCCTCTTTAGTAAGTTAAAACATTACTATTGCTTTACTCTACTATATTAAACGAACCACGAAAGGTGTGTTTTTATCTGTTTTCTCCCTATCAAGCATTTCAAAAATAGTGTTGTCAAATGATAGCTATCATAGTATGTTATGAACAAAAAATCAACTTGACTTTCAATAAATTATGAATTCAAACTAAAAAACAGTTCAATTGTGATTATTGATAATCAACGATTTATAAGTTATAAAACTTATCATTTGATAACGCTAATACCTTAATTAAAATTAGTGAGGATTAAAATATGATACAAAAGAGTTTATACAACAATAGAAAATAAATTAAAAAACCCATCTATTTATTGAAAATAAAGCGTTTTAAAATGTTCGTTCTATTATCGGCATTTATACTTTCTGTGATTCTGCTATCTAGATTTGTCATATGAATTATTCTATTCATCAATTCAGTACTATACTTGTATCATCTTGAGGGTTTTTAAGTGTTGCAACTGAATTTGAATAGGTCAAAAATAATTTTTCATTTTGTAAACAGTTTAATTATTAAAATTTGATATTATAAATATCATATGCTTTTTTGATTTAATTCCTAATTTGAATGAATTTTTCAACTGGTTTTTTACGTGTAATTTCGGAATCTGAAATCTATATGTTTAATGCTTCTCAATTGGAATGGTTATGGTTAAAATAATGGTATCTACTTAATGAGCAGATGTACAATCTAGGAGTAGTATAATTAAATTTATAAAAATTTATCAATCAGTATAGTATCAATTTATTACTAAGTAATACCTGCTTTTATATTAGATTTTAAATGAGGGAATAGATGAAAAACCTCTACCTATTCTAACTTATTTAGAAGAAAATAAGCTGCCAGTTGGGCTTTATCATAGCAGGTACCTTATTACCTACTTTTTAAGTATAAATAGTATTTTCAAATAAGCATAAGTAACCGAGTAATTTCTATAAAATCAAAAATTCTAAATCAAAATATTTCTTCCTTTATACCTAGGTTTCATTAACTTTATGGTGGATAATTAAAATTATATTCAAAAAATATTTAAAAAAGATTACGCCAAAATATATACTTTTTTATAATAATATTGAATATATTGTAAGGCAGGCAAAGTTATTTTGAAAAAATAGATAAATTACCTTTTCTACGTACAAATATAATTTGTTTTATCACGTTTTATGTTATATTATTCAGGATATAATTCTGCTAAAAATGTATTTATATCTTAAAATTAGCTAAACCTAAGCAATGAGTAATTGATTTTTAATGCTTTTATTGAAAATTTAAAATTCAAATACTTATGAAAATTTTAAAAATCACTATGAGATATTTTTTTTCCACGTTAGTTTTAGTGTTAACTACGGTTAGTATTGGGATGACACAGGATTACGCAGTTCAAGTAGCAGCTTATTCTGATCCTGTAGAATCTATGGAGCGATTTAAGAGTTTACCTGGGGTTTACGAAGAACCCGACCATAATAATATATTTCGTTATTATTTAGGTCCTTATGTAACGGAAGATTTTGCAGAAAAAGTAAGAAAAAAAGCATTAAAAGCAGGTTTTCAATACGCAAGAGTCGTCAATTTAACTCAGATTCGAGAGTTATGTAAACGTTCTTGTGCAAGTCCTGGCGATGCTGTATTTACTGGTGTTGGTGAAACAACTCCAGCTCCTGAAAATGATTTATTTATACGAAATATATTTTTCGCTTTCGATCGTTCTGCATTGAAATTGGAATCTACTTCTCAATTAGATAAATTAACAACTATTTTAAAAGATAATCCTGAATATCATGCTGAACTTCATGCACATACAGATGCTGTAGGTTCTCAAGAATATAATATCAGATTATCAAAGAGGAGAGGAGCGAAGACTAGAAACTATCTAGTAGCTAACGGGATTGATATTTCAAAACTAGATGTTCAAGTTTATGGAGAAGATAGACCTGTGGCGAAAAATGCGGTGGATGATAATGATTCTCCGCAAGGAAGAAAATTAAATCGTCGTATTGAAATTAGAATTGTGGCGGCAGATGGTCAAATTATTTGGGATTTAGTGGAAGCGATTGTAGTTCCTACTCATTTGAAAGTAGACTAAGAATTTTTATTATTAGATTACAAAAAGATTTAAGGCGATACTAACGAAAAGTTGGTATCGCTTTATTAATTTTAGGCGTTTTCAAATAAGGATATATTTTAAATTTAAAGAAAAATGAAACGGTTATTTTTAGCATTGAACGTGATGTGTTTTGCATTTATTGTCGTAGACGCACAGCAAGTAGAAGGGGAGAATTTTGAATTAAAATCACCATATTCAGCAGTTTATACACATTTATATAACCTGCAATCAGACGCTTATAATCCTGAAATTTCAAAAAAGGCTTTTGGAAAAAACGGAACTGAAAAAGAAGCAATTCAACTAAAGCAAATTTTAGATGGAAAAGGTTTGCTTGTCATCATGGAAGACTTGCCGATTGATTCTAATTATATAGATACCTCAACAGTGAAAAATATTTATTCACTATTTCCGGAAGAAATTCAAGGGATTTATCTAGAAAAAAGAGGGGGGAAATGGTACTATTCAAAAGAAACGAAAAAGATAATCCCGAAGTTGCACCAAAAGATATATCCTTTCGGAGCCAATTTATTAGTAGATTTATTTCCTAAGTTAGGGCAAGATGAAATATTGGGTTTAAAGGTATGGCAATGGTTAGGAGCGTTAATTCTGCTAATCCTTTGTGGAGTTATTTATAAATTAATCAATCTTATTATTAGTCCAATATTAAGGAGGATTTTAAAAACGCGGTTTAATAAAGTAATTCCTGATAATCAATTAGTTTGGAAGGTAACAAAGTTGTTAAGTCTTTTACTTGTTTTTGAAATACTAATTCGATTGCTACCTATTCTACAATTATCAATAGATATTTCGCAAGCAATATTTCAAGGAATTAAGATTGTTCAAACCGTATTTTTTATTCTGTTACTATTAGGAATAGTAGATTTGGTGATTTTTTATTTTAAATTGATAACGGATAAAACGGAAAGTACGTTGGACAATCAATTGCTTCCGATTATTCGAACAACATTGGATGTTATTGTTGTGGTTGGTGGTGTTATTCATATCTTGACTTTGTTAGATGTGAATGTCACCGCATTGATTGCTGGTATTTCGATTGGTGGTTTGGCAATTGCTTTAGCTGCTCAGGATACGGTTAAAAACTTGATTGGTTCGGTGATGATTTTTGCAGATAAGCCATTTCAAATTGGAGATTTGATTAATGTAAAAGGAGTTACAGGAACAGTTGAAGTTGTTGGTTTTCGGTCTACTCAGATTCGAACGTTAAATAGTTCATTGGTGTCTATTCCGAATGGTATTTTGGCAAACGAGATTGTTAATAACTTAGGATTACGAATTTATCGTAAGTTTACGATGACAATTGGTACGACTTATCAGACTTCTCCTGATTCTTTGGAGCGATTCATAAAAGGGATTAAACAGGTTATTGGCAAACATCCAAAAACAGTAAAAGATGGTTTCGAGGTAGCTTTGAGTAGTTTAGGTACTTCTTCGATTGATATTATGCTGAATGGGAATCTGGATGTATCGGGATGGTCGGAAGAATTGAAAACAAAAGAGGAGATTTTATTGGCAATTATTAGTTTAGCAGAAGTCTTAAACATTAATTTTGCATTTCCTTCTACTTCAGTTTACATTGAAAAAACAGATATTACGAAAGCAGAAAAGCGATTTGAAACAGTGGAGGAATTATTAGAGAATTTTAAAAATCAATTTGGAGAAAATAAAATAGAAGGATAAAATGACAAAGCTAAAAGTTGGAATTATCATGGGTAGTAAGTCAGACTTGCCGGTAATGCAAGATGCGGTGGATATTATGAACGAGTTTGGGATTCCGTACGAAGTGACGGTTGTTTCGGCTCATCGGACACCTTTGCGTATGGTCGAATATGGACAAAGTGCGTATGGGCGAGGTTTGAAAGTAATTATTGCTGGAGCAGGTGGAGCCGCTCATTTACCGGGAATGATAGCTTCTTTGACGACTTTGCCGGTGATTGGTGTTCCTATAAAATCAAGTAATTCTATTGATGGTTGGGATTCGATTTTATCTATCTTGCAAATGCCTGGAGGTGTGCCTGTTGCTACGGTCGCACTAAATTCTGCTAAAAATGCGGGACTTTTAGCAGCTGAGATTTTGGGCACTTCTGATAACGACTTGCATGAAAAATTAGTAGCTTATAAACAAATTTTAATTGATAAAGTGAATAAGCAAATTGAGGAAATGGAAGCTTAAAAAATTATTAATTGGTAGTCGGTCGTGAAATTAAAACTACCGACTATCAAATTTTGTCTTCCCAAACAAATTTATCTAAATGTAGGATAAATTTACCTTTCTTTCTGTCTTCAAAATAATATTGAAGTGTCTTGAAGGAGGAAGAAAAAGCGATTTCGTTCCAAGGAATTTCGGATTCACTAAAAAGTTTGACTTCTGAACTTTCGATACCAATATCAAAAATAGGTTTAGGTAATTCGGCTAGGAAGTGCATATAAACTTGATTAAATTCGGCAATGCTATAAATCAAATGCAGTGAACGAATTGTAACTTTTGCCATCGCTTCTTCCCAAACTTCTCGCATTGCACCCTCTTCTACCGTTTCTCCATTTTCTAAAAATCCTCCAGGAACATTCCAAAACCCTTTTCGTGGTTCAATTGCACGGCGACAAAGCAATACTTTATCTTGCCAAATCGGTAGACAACCTGCGATAATATTCGGATTTTGATAGTGAATAGTTTGACAATTGGTACAATGAAAACGGGGTCTTTCGTCATTTAGAATTTCGCCAAAAGATATTTTATGTCCACAATTACTGCAAAATTTCATCTCGATTGATTATTAAATTATTATGATTGATTATCAAAATATCAGCAAATCTCGGTTTAGGAAAAAAGCCATATGAAATTAAATTAAAGGCGATATTTCAATCTGTCGTTGTTTGCTAATAAAGCGATAAACAGTGTTCATGGATATCGTTGGGATTAAATAAAAGATGTTTCGGATTTTCTCCCATAGTGATTTAAGGCTTTGGGCAACGTTTTTTGCCACTTGAAAATCTTTATCTAATTATTGGGTAATTTGGCCAACTAAAAAAGCGAGGAAAGTTAAAAGTATAAAATTCGTTGCTAAATTATTTTGGCCGCATTTAATTCACCGTTATTTTTTGTAGAACCGTCTTGTTTTATAATTGCCTCTGTAGCAATTGGAAAAACAGTTGATTCATTTGGTGTAGTCACCACTGCTTCAAGAGCTTAGTGATAGTAATTTTTTTTTCGGCACGACTTTTTTTGACTAAACAATGTGGACAATTTATTCCACCTGAGCAATAAAATCTTGTCTCTCCAATGGGTACAGCAGTAAAAATGCCCAATGATTGAAGAACATAACGCGGCTCTAAAATATCTTCTGATTTTAAAAGATTAATTTGTGGCTGACATTGTTTTTGTATTCCCTTTGGACTAACCGCATCAACCGTTTTCCGAAAAGCAGTATCTCTTGGAAGACAATCAACACTATAAACTCGTGCTAAGTTTTCTACTCCAACGCTGTACGGCACTTTATACGAGCTTAATGACTCATCTTTCAAGTGAAACATTGAAAATCCTAAGTTTAGCATCGTTTC
>CAWVWD010000257.1:0-6464 GCA_963933585.1 uncultured Saprospiraceae bacterium | reverse complement strand
TCCGCAGATTTTTTTTTGATTTATAAGTACCTTCGGTATTTTATACATTTAATATTTCATAATTGCTTAAAAGCAATTGTGAAATAAGAAAAATATGAGAAACGTCGATAGGATTTGATTCGAATGTTAACTAATTGCTTACTCGAAGGATAACTTTGATATTGGATAGATTTAAGTAAGAAATGCCTACAAAAAAGAGCTGATAGATAGGGTGTCTTTCATTATGATTAAAAATGGATATTTTGACTTTCTCTCTGTTTTCAAGGGTAGGGAAATTATAGAAAAATAAAAAGACCATTATTCCGACGAAAATCGGAATAATGGTCTTTTTTACTTTTCACTTAATCATGGTTAATCATTATCCACATTCGAAATAAAATCATCCGTATTACTAATATCCGTATTTTCAATATCAATAATATCTTCCACCAAAATCGGTTGCTGAATTCTCATTTCAAATTCCTTCAACGCCTGTAAATAACAAACATAGGCGATTCCAAAACATACCGCATAAGTCAAGGTTAAATACAGCCAATTCAAATCATTTTGTAGCAATATTCGACTTAACGTACCAATATTAAAAACTGGAATTAAATAAGCGATTAAACTCGTTCCAAAACTTGCGGTAATACCCATTAATAAGAAAAGTCCGATACTTATTTTTAAAGGTTGAATTCGGTTTTGCCCTTCTTTAAAGGTTCCTCTTTTCGTGACTGACCAACTCAAAAACGTGGAAAAAACTGCCGTTAAAGGAATTAAACCAACCAAAATTATCGGCATCATATCGGCACTTAAAGCCGACTTTACCATATTCATATAGAAATTCCCAGAAGGGGCAAAAGTTTTAAAAAGAAGTATGGCAACCAAATAGAATAATAAAGCATGAAGCAAACCAAATACTGCGACAGCTAATGTTCTAGCGATTAAAACTGGTTTAGCTTCGTTGGTAACAATTTGCGAAAGTCGATCCGTTGTAAATAAAGTTAACGCAGGAAAAATTCCACCTAACCAAGCAAAATAGAAAAGCAACAATAAGAATACACCTCCGATTTCATTAAATGGAATCTTTATATTTTCTTCCATTCTGCCATCACTTTCTGTACTCGGCGTATTATTATATTTCGTAAAACCAGAAGCATCAATTTCACTGATATTTATAGGATTCGTAAACGATTCATTAAAACCAGAAGCGGCCATTCTATCATTCAAAACCTGTCTTTCGTAACCCTCAATTCCATTCTTAATACCTTCTTTCAACGCATCATCAAAGCTATTATGGTACACTAAAATTTCACCAGAATTTCCTGTTTTCAATGCATCATCAAAAAACTCATCAATGACAATCGCCATATCCAAATCTGAATTATCCATCATCGTTTGTAAAGTGTCCATATTATCAATCATCTGATAATCAACACCGTCAATACGTTTCAACTCCGCAACTAAACTATCTGCATTTTCATTCGCAACGATTCCAATCGTTGAATTTGGGCTTACAAAAGCTTCATTACTATCTCCGCTATCATTTGTAGAATCTCCACTTCCCCCCATTTCTTGAAGTGATAAGGAAGCTAAAAGTAACACCCCACAAAACATCAAAAACGGTAACCAAAGTCTTGACCAAAGTGTCCGTTTATCTTGCCAAATTTCTTGTAATGCAGCTTTAAAATGATTTATCATTGATTATTTATATTTATAAGAACGATATTGATAATATTTCGGTCTATCATCTAATCGGTCATGAAGCCAATAAACGCCCAAACCTGACGTACTAACCCAAAGTTTTTTATCGCTTATTCGTATTTCAAATTGTTTACCAATTGTTTACCAAAAGGCTTGTAATTGCCCCTTCGGAGCATTGCGAACAAAAGACGCAATATGCGGAAAATCCGAGTTTTCACTTAAAGATGAAGACACAAATAACAATATATCCTTACCTAAGTTTTCAAAATGTACAACACTATTTTTAGTTTGGTGAAAGTATTTTAAAAACACTTTTTTTGACGCTTTAATACATAAAAAACCAAATTATTCACTAAAATAAACTCATAAAATTAATGAAATATTTTGTCATTTATCGATGAATTTCCCCAAAAGTAAGCATCATAAACCGATGTTGCTAAAATATCATTATAAAATTGACGAAAGTCGGAATTTGTTTGCCACAACTCAATAACTTGTGCATAAGTGAGTTATTAATCGTTTTGGTATATTTTGTATTGAAGGCTTATTGGTGAAATGATTTTTATTTTTGATTGAAACGTCGCTTTATAATCAAAAAAAATCCCAACCTCAGAATAAACCGAGATTGGGATTTTGCAATAAATAAAATTACGTTAGAATGAAAATCTAAAACCTCCTATCTAACGTCTAAAATCTAAATTTCTATAAACCAAATGCGACCTTAACAGCATCTACAAAGTCTAATTTTTCCCAAGTAAATGTTTCCACTTCTTTCGTCAAAATCTTACCAGAACCATTTTTGAAAGAAACAGTTTTCACTTCAGGAGTTCTTCCCATGTGACCGTAAGCTGCTGATTCTGAATAGATTGGATTACGTAACTTTAAACGCGTTTCGATTGCGTAAGGACGCATATCAAATACTGCATCCACTTTCTCAGCGATTTCACTATCTGAAATTGTTACGTTTGAAGAACCGTAAGTATTGATATAAATATTGGTTGGACGAGCCACACCGATTGCGTAAGAAACTTGTACCAAAACTTCGTTACAAACACCTGCTGCTACTAAGTTTTTCGCAATGTGACGGGTTGCATAAGCTGCCGAACGGTCAACTTTTGAAGGATCTTTTCCAGAAAAAGCTCCACCACCGTGAGCACCTTTTCCACCGTAAGTATCTACGATAATCTTACGACCAGTCAAACCAGTATCACCGTGAGGTCCACCGATTACGAACTTTCCTGTTGGATTAACGTGGTAAGTAATTTCATCATTAAACAAAGCTTGAACACTTTCTTTAAAGATTGCTTTTACTCTTGGAATCACGATATTAATCACGTCCGCTTTGATTTTTGCTAACATTGTTTCATCCTCATCGAAATCGTCATGCTGTGTAGAAACAACAATCGTATCAATGCGTAAAGGCGTATTGTCATCAGAATACTCAATCGTAACCTGTGATTTGCTATCTGGACGTAAATAAGTCATTTCTTGACCAGCTTTACGAATATTCGCCAATACTTGAAGTACTTTATGTGATAAATCCAATGCTAAAGGCATGTAATTATCCGTTTCGTTCGTCGCGTAACCAAACATCATTCCTTGGTCACCAGCTCCTTGTTCTTCTGCAACTGCACGTTCTACACCTTGATTAATATCTGGAGATTGTTCGTGAATCGCTGATAAAACGCCACAAGATTTTGCCTCGAACATATATTCAGACTTCGTATAACCGATTCTTTCGATAACGTCACGAGCGATTTGCTGAACATCAAGGTAAGTTTGTGTTTTTACTTCTCCTGCTAAAATAACTTGACCAGTTGTTACTAAAGTTTCACAAGCTACTTTTGAACTTGGATCGAACGCAATGAAATGATCAACTAACGCATCCGAAATTTGATCCGCTACTTTATCAGGATGTCCTTCTGATACAGATTCTGAAGTGAATAAATATGGCATTATTTATTTATTTTTGATATGAAATGGTATAGAAGTGTTGAAGTGTGAGGATTTTTACACCGAATTTACACCTTCGTTGAATACTTAATACCAAATTAATTTTGATAAAACGCTGCAAAGATAGTAATTGATTGAATAAAAAAAATATTTGATTCTTGATTCTTGTTAGGAAGACTGAACCTACCCGTTTGCATAGTGGGCAAATGTTGCAAATCAACGTTGAAAATTCTTTTCAACAAAGTATGAACATCTAAAAAAATATTGATGATTTTTGAAAAAATTGAGCTTAGGATTTCAATTTCGTCTAATAAATATAATAAATATCAGAGCAGAATACTTTAAGAATCAAATAATTAAAAAAAGGGAATTCATCCGAAGATAAATTCCCTTTTTTCTTAAAAAACTAATAAACTTTACATTACTTTAGTCACGACAGTCGTTACAAGAATAGATGCTAATAACGCAATAAGTAATAACCAGAAGTTCCTATCTTGATAGAAGTTCTTCTTCCTATCTAATACGATAAAAGAAAGATGTGATGCAAAAACAACGTTGACAAGACCTAAAGCAAGCATTCCTAAATATTTTACGATGGTGTAAATAGTAAAGACTTCTAAAAAACTCCTTCATCCGTCTTTATATATTTAGATGCGATTGTGTGCTTTATAGTTGCTTTCAATATTTAAAATAAATACATTTTTTATTATTTAATGTATATTCTTCGGTTACTTAATACCTATATAAAACCTGAATATTTGAATCTGAATCTGAAAAAAATGTCGATAACAGGTTTTTAATCGTGTAAAGTATTTAGACTTTCGACCTAATTTTTCGGCCACGAGCTATTTATTTTAGGAACGTATTTTAAATATGGATATTTAGTAATTTAAAATTTATACCGTTCCTATAAATTCGTGGCTCACATTTTCTATGCATTTCGTCCGAGATTTATAAGTGTTAAGAGCGTCGCTAGTAAAGCTTTCCACGTTTTACCAAATAAGGCATTAGAATCTGCTTAAAACCTTTATTAATATCTGCTTCTACGAAATCAATTTTGTATTGCAAACACTTCATTTTTAATTCTTCCTTAAAATTTGCCATTTTTTCCACGTAATAGTCTTTCACTTGATTAGATTGCAAACGAACTTTCTCGCCACTTTCCATATCAACGAAAATATATGGCCGATTCTCAAATTCAAAATCAATTTCCTTTGATTTATCAACTGTATGGAATAAAATAACTTCGTGCTTGTTATATTTTAAATGTTGTAACGCACCGAAAATATGATCTAAATTATCGGCGTGTTCAATCATGTCACTAAAGATGACAACCAAAGAACGACCATGAATACTTTCCGCCACTTGATGTAAGGCACCTGCTGCATCCGTTTTCTTATTTTCACGAGGTCGCTCCAATAATTTATCCAGATGACTCAATAAATAACGATATTGTTTCGTACTTGCTTTTGCTTTCGTATGTTCAACGATGGTATCATCAAAAACCGTCAAACCAAAAGCATCTCGCTGACGCATCAACAAATTCATTAAAGCTGCCGCAGACAAAGAAGAGAACCTAAGCTTGTTCATATGCTCAGCATTATGGTTCTTGGCTAAAGGAAAATACATCGAAGAAGAGGCATCTATGACGATTTGACATCGCAAATTCGTTTCTTCCTCAAAGCGTTTGATGAACATTTTATCCGTTCGAGCATATACTTTCCAATCAATATTTTTCATTGATTGACCTTGATTGTATAAACGATGTTCTGCAAACTCTACCGAAAAACCATGAAAAGGACTTTTGTGTAGACCTATAATAAAACCTTCCACAACTTGACGTGCAAATAACTCTAAATTTCCAGTATTTCGAACATCGTAATTTTCTAATAAACTCATCTTCTAAATTATGAATTATGAACTATAAATTTTTGTAATTATCTAAACGTGAAACCTAAAACATAGAAATTAAATAAATTTTTATGCCTAAAATACAAGAACGACATTATTTATTAAACAACAAAGTCCTCAAATGCAAATTTGCATTGAGGACTTTGTTAAATATTCTATAAAATCATTTACTAATGATTCTTATAATTTTTCACTTAAGCGTTTTCTAACGCTTTATTAAGCATTGCTTCATAATTAGCCTTAGATGCGCCACCTACTTTTTTCTCAACTACTTCGCCTTTATGTAAAACGATAACGGTTGGAATACTGCGGATTTTATATTTGAATGATAATTCAGGATTCGTATCTACATCTACCTTTCCAACGACTACATCGTCACGTTCCTCTCCGATTGCCTCGATTACGGGTCCAATCATTTTACAAGGTCCACACCATTCAGCCCAAAAGTCAATCAAAACTGGTTTGTCAGTTGCAATAATCTCATCGAAATTTGCATCAGTTATTGTTAATGCCATGTTTTTATTTTTTTTACTATTAATAAATATTCAATCCTTAAGATTGATGAAAAACAATATAATAACATCAATATTATACGGTTAGTTGCAAAACTAAAAATTTCTTGCTAAAACTATCCTAACCTTGTGAAGCTTTGTCTTTAATTCGACATTGAAGTTACAGATTTCAAGTTTTTTTGCTCTAACGTAATCTCCTAACATAAGAATTCCTTTAGTTGCCTCAATAAGGTTATGCTAAAAACGACTAAACTTATAACACAAATCAATACGTTAATTTAATATTTACCGACGTTAAATAAGTCTAGGTTCAGTTCTGTACTACTTTCACCTTGATGGTACAGTTTTTTCAATAGATATAAGTGATTACCCATTTATATTATTTTTTTAATTTTATAAACTATT
>CAWVWD010000256.1:0-6468 GCA_963933585.1 uncultured Saprospiraceae bacterium | reverse complement strand
GGATTTGAGTAACGACCCGTTAAGTAGTACGCTATTGGGAATTACGCAAGAAGAATTGGAAAGTAATTTTATGGATTATTTGAGTTTGATGGCTGCAAAATATAAATTTTCCATTACTGATTTTTTGGTGGAAGTTAAGAATTGGTATAACGGTTATTCTTTTGACGGTGAAACATCGCTTTATAATCCTTATTCGCTTTTACTTTTTTTACACAAACAACGTTTTGATAATTATTGGTTTGAAACTGGTACGCCTACTTTTTTGGTGGAAACGATTAGAAATGAATACGTTAATCCTAAAGAATTAGAACGTATTAAAGTTGATAATTACTTTTTTAATAGTTTTTCCTTAGAACATTTAGATATTATCGGTTTGCTGTACCAAACAGGTTATTTGACGATAAAATCGGCAAACTTCAGTATAGCTGGTTCAAGTTATATTTTAGGTTATCCGAACATTGAAGTCCGACATTCGATGATTTACAATCTAACACAGGCTTATACTTATAAAACGAAATCGGTTGTTAGTCAAGCAATGGTGCGAATGCAGGAAGGTTTACAAGAGGGTAATATTGATGTTTTTATTCGACAATTAAAAGTTATTTTATCTGATATTTCTCATCATTTACATCCGAGTTCTCGGGGCAGAAGAAAAGCAAATAAAAAAGAAACAGAGGAAGAAACACTCTTTAAAATGTGGGAAGGTTATTTCCAAACGATAATTTATTTAGTGACTTCTTATATGGATATGACCGTTCAATCGGGAGTGACCAAACACAAAGGTCGCTTGGATTTAGTCGCTGAATCTGACGATTTTATTTATTTGATGGAATTCAAGTTAGACGGAAATTCGACCAATGCTATTGAACAAATAAAAAATAGAGAATATGCCGCATCTTATCAAAACGCTACGAAAAAAGTGTTTTTGGTTGGTGTGAATTTTTCTAAAGAAGAACGAAATGTGGAGGATTGGGAATGGGAGGTTTTTTAGTAAAAGTGAAAATGAAAGTGAAAGTTAAAGTGACGAAATGAAATATTGGATCGACCTACGTAATCACATAGCAATCAATTCCTTAATACGAAAAAAGGGTTTCATCTTTCGATGAAACCCTTTTTATATTTCTAAATTTACATCTTAATAACGTAATCCATTCATTCCATTATAAATTGCATTATCGCCTAATTCTTCTTCGATACGTAACAATTGATTGTACTTAGCGATTCTATCAGAACGAGAAGCAGAACCAGTTTTAATTTGTCCTGTGTTTAATGCCACAGCTAAATCAGCGATAGTTGTATCTTCAGTTTCTCCAGAACGGTGAGACATCACACTTGTAAAACCATTACGATTAGCCATATCTACAGCTTGAATAGTTTCTGTCAAAGTACCAATTTGATTCACTTTAATTAAGATAGAGTTTGCTGATTTTTCATCAATACCACGTTGCAAACGCTTCGTGTTTGTAACAAATAAATCATCACCAACTAACTGAACTTTCTTTCCTAGAGCAGCATTCAATTTTGCCCAACCAGCCCAATCATCTTCATCCAAACCATCTTCAATTGATAAAATTGGATAATTTTTCACCCAATCTGCCCAATATCCAATCATTTCATCAGAAGTTAATTTTTCTCCTGTTGATTGGTGGAAGTGATAAACCTTTTCTTCTGCGTTATAGAATTCAGAAACAGCAGCATCCATTGCGATGAACATATCTTCACCCGGACGGTAACCTGCTTTCTCAATCGCTTGTAAAACAGTATCAATCGCTTCTTTATTCGATTTCATACTTGGTGCGAAACCACCTTCATCACCAACATTTGTAGAGTATCCTTTCTTTTTCAATACATCTTTCAATGTATGAAATACCTCCGTTCCCATTCTTAACGCTTCACGGAAAGAAGGTGCGCCGACAGGCATAATCATAAATTCTTGAAAGTCGATACTATTGTCAGCATGAGAACCACCATTCAATATATTCATCATCGGCACAGGCAATACATTTGCACTTACCCCTCCAATATAACGATACAATGGTTGACCAGCTTCATAAGCCGCCGCTTTTGCTACTGCTAACGAAACACCCAAAATAGCGTTTGCACCCAATTTTGATTTATTCTCCGTTCCATCTAATTGAAGCATCATTTTATCAATTCCAACTTGGTCGAAAATTGAAAATCCGATTAACTCTTCACTAAGAAGTTCATTTACATTTTCACAAGCTTTCAAAACACCTTTACCTACATAACGACTTTTATCACCGTCACGTAACTCTACTGCTTCGTGTTTTCCTGTAGAAGCTCCAGAAGGCACTGCTGCACGTCCTACGATACCATTCTCCGTTACAACATCTACCTCTACAGTGGGATTTCCACGAGAGTCTAAAATTTCTCTTGCACTAACTTCAGTAATAATACTCATTCTTCAAACTAGTTTTGTTTTGAAATTAAAACATTGGATTGCTCTAATAATAATGACTTAAAATTAATTATCACAAACAAGTTGAATTGTTTCAATTTCAAATTTCTAAACAAATATTTTTTAATTTTAAATCTTATTCAGAATAGAACATTACTGCCCTACTCTATTAGTTTTTTGTCGTTCGCTATTCTATCATGGATTTAGTTTACATTTCTGCATACACCTCCTATTAGACAGCTAACTTAAGTTAGTGACTCTTCCATTAATTTGACAAAATCATCAAAAAGGTAGCGAGAATCGTGAGGCCCAGGCGAAGATTCCGGATGATATTGTACCGAAAATGCCTTTTTCCCTTTAATCCTGATTCCTTCTATCGTTCCATCATTTAAATTCTTATGTGTAATTTCTACCTTATCAGCATTCGCTTCAATAGCATCAGGACTTACACCAAAACCATGGTTTTGACTTGTGATTTCACCTTTTCCTGATACTAAATTTTTCACAGGATGATTAATTCCACGGTGTCCATTATGCATTTTATAAGTCGGAATTCCGGCAGAAAGTGCCAAGATTTGGTGACCTAAACAAATACCAAACATAGGTTTATCTTCTTCTAATATTCCTTTAGCCGTATTCACAGCATAATCCATAGAAGCTGGATCACCAGGACCATTTGATAGAAAGTAACCATTTGGATTCCATGCTTTTATCTCTTCCAAAGACGTTTTAGCAGGAAAAACTTTGACTTGACAATCTCTTTCTACAAACGAACGCAAGATATTCTTCTTCGTACCAAAATCAAGGACAGCAACTTTATATTTCGCATCAGCACTTCCCATTTCGTAAGTTTCTGATGTCGTCACTTTTGATGCTAATTCCAATCCTTCCATAGAAGGTGTTTCTGCTAATTTCTCTTTCAAGACCTCAATATCTAAAATCTCAGAAGAAATAATACCATTCATAGCACCTTTACTACGAATATGACGAACGATTGCTCTTGTATCTACATCCGAAATACCAATCAGACCATTCTCTTCTAAATATTTCTGGATAGACAAATCCGCTTGTGGACGAGAATAATCATCCGTGAAGTTCTTGACAATTAATCCTGCAATCTTAACAGATTCAGATTCAATTTCTACTTTTTTTGTTCCATAATTCCCAATATGTGCATTGGTCATCACTAATAATTGTCCATAATAAGAAGGATCTGTAAAAACCTCTTGATAACCAGTCATTCCTGTATTAAAACAAATTTCTCCGGTTGTCATTCCAATTTTCCCAGCAGATTTTCCTTTAAAAACCGTTCCGTCTTCCAATAATAAAACCGCAGCTTGACTTTTAAAACTACTCATTAGTTTAATTTTATTGCGTTGCAAAAATAATAGAAATTCAAAGGTATAAAAAGGTAATTATACTGATATTAATCAATATAATTTTTCAATTTATACAAAAGGCAAGAACCCGTTAGGATTCTTGCCTTTACAATATATATTAAAGATGATATGTCAGTCGATTGACGACCATTAATCTTCTTTATTTTCATCAGCAGTATCTTCTGCCGCATCAGTTGCTATTTCTGGAACTTCAGTGCTAGTTGCATCAGAAGATTTCTTACGACGACTACGACGAGTTTTCTTCTTACCTGCATCGTCACTTTCAGTTGCATTTAATGCAGTTTCGTTGAAATCAACTAACTCCACCATACACATTTCAGCATTATCACCTGGACGTGTTCCAGTTCTGATAACCCTCACATAACCTCCGGGACGGTCACCTACTTTTGTGATAATCGCATCAAACAATTCTTTTATCGCCTCTTTATTCTGCAAATAACTAAACACGACTCTATGAGCATGTGTTGTGTTTGGTTTTGCTTTAGTAATTACTGGCTCAACGAATTTACGTAGGGCTTTACCTTTTGCTAAAGTAGTAAAAATACGTTTGTGCTCTATCAAAGAAATTGAAAGATTACGAAGCAAAGCTTCTCTGTGTCCTTTCTTTCTTCCGAGGTGGTTAAATTTCTTACCGTGTCTCATCGTTTAATTTAATTTTTAACTTCGTAGCACTCTTCAGATAACTAAAATCGAAATATTTAGTTACCCCAACCAGTTACTACTGTTTGATTTACAAAAAAAGTGTAAAACAAGTTTTACTTATCTTACACCTTCATATAACTTATATAAAATTAATCTTCGTCTAGTTTATACTTAGATAAATCCATACCAAAAGTTAATCCTTTCTCTACCAACAATTCTTCAATCTCAACTAATGATTTCTTACCGAAGTTTCTGAATTTTAACAATTCATGTGTGTCATAAGACACCATTTCGCCAAGAGAATTAATCTTTGCCGCTTTCAAACAATTGTAAGCACGAACAGATAAATCAAGATCTTCTAAAGATGTTTTCAATAACTTACGCATGTGTAAGATATGCTCATCTACCACATCGTCATCTTGACTTTGAGGTGTTCCTAACTCGATTTCAGTGTTCGTAATCAACATCAGATGTTTAATCAAGATCATTGCTGCTTCCTGAATCGCATCTTCAGGATGGATTGTTCCATCCGTTTTGATATCAATAACTAATTTTTCGTAATCCGTTCTTTGCCCTACACGAGTGTTAGATACTTTGTAACTAACATTCTTGATAGGCGTATAGATTGCATCCATCGGAATTACACCGATAGGAGCATCTTTTGGCATATTTTCTTCAGAAGGCACATAACCTCTACCTCTCGTTACTGTCAATTCCATTTCCAAATTAACAAAAGGCTCCATTTCACAGATTAACAACTCAGGATTCATCACTTTGAACACGTTAGTATGTTCTTCGATATCACCGGCTCTAAATTCCGTTTTGTTACTAATAGTCAAATAGATTTTTTCACTCGCAACATCCTCATCAGCAATGATATGCTTTAAGCGAACTTGCTTCAGGTTCAAAATAATCTCAACGACATCTTGAACTACACCACGAATGGAAGAGAACTCATGATCAACGGTTGCAATACGAATAGCAGAAATGGCGAAGCCTTCTAATGAAGAGAGTAGAACTCTACGAAGAGAATTACCAACTGTCTGTCCAAAACCTGGTTCTAGAGGTTTGAACTCAAATATTCCTTCAAAATCGTCTGCTCCTTTTTGAAGTAGAATTCTTTCCGGCTTCTGGAAGTTTAAAATAGCCATATATTATTATTGCTTTTTCAGAATGTTCAAAGAGCTTGAATTAATCAAGCAGAGAATATTACTTAGAGTACAATTCAACGATTAACTGTTCATTGATTTGCTCAGGAATTTGATTTCTTTCAGGAGAAGATATAAATATACCCTCCATATTATCAGGATTCCACTCTAACCAAGGGAATTTACGAACATCAGCCTTAGTTCCTACTGATTCGTTAATAACTTGTAGTCCTTGAGATTTAGCACGAACACCAACAACATCACCTGAACGTAAAGCTGTAGAAGGTACATTATTCAAAATACCATTCACAACAATATGCTTGTGTGTTACTAATTGACGAGCTGCACGACGAGTAGGTGCAATTCCTAATCTGAAAACAGTGTTATCCAAACGGGATTCCAACAATTGAAGTAAAACTTCACCTGTTACCCCTTGATTACTATTTGCTTTTGCAAATAAGTTACGGAACTGACGCTCTAATACACCATAAGTATATTTAGCTTTCTGCTTTTCCATTAACTGAAGAGCATAATCAGATTTCTGCTTTCTCCGTCTGTTATTTCCATGCTGTCCCGGTGCGTATTTACGACGCTCGAAACTTTTATCGTATCCGTAAATTGATTGTCCGAAAGCTCTTGACTTCTTAGTTTTCGGTCCTGTATATCTTGCCATTATTTAGCTTATTAGATTATATTGAATAAATTAAACAGCATCATCCTATACACGACGACGCTTCGGAGGACGACAACCATTATGTGGAATAGGAGTAATATCAATGATTTTACTCACTGAAATTCCTGTATTATGAATCGCACGTATTGCTGCTTCACGCCCTGAACCAGGACCTTTCACATATAC
>CAWVWD010000255.1:0-6469 GCA_963933585.1 uncultured Saprospiraceae bacterium | reverse complement strand
ACAATAATGGAAAAGAATGGCGACCAGTAAATATGCCAAAGTCGTTACAAAAAGATGGAAAATCCGTCAAGATAAATGCTCGACTCGCTGATGAAGAAATGTCTATCTTTATGTGGGGAACGGCGATTGAAATAGTTTGAAAAATTTGTAATCTATGATTTATAAACTATGAATTATTTATCGTTGAATGATAATGGCAATAACGACAAATAATTTATTATTTATAACTTATCATTTTTTAAAAAGATATGCTAACATATATTTATGCAATCAGCTTTATTGTCAGTTTAAGTGGCTTGATAGGTTGGTTTTATACGCAAGAAAATCCTAAATTGAGTAGAACATTGAGTTCCCTTTTCTTAGGTGGATTTTTTACTTATTTATTCTCTTTGGCGTTTGCAGATGCTGCATTTAACCAAAAGTTGTGGGTTTTGTGTCGGGACTTAGTTGTTCTTGGGTTAACCGCTCAATTTTTCTCTTTCTTCAAGACGAATAAAACCGTTTTCTTTGGCTTATTAGCTGTCTTGTACGGCTTTATCGGTGTGAAATATTTTAGTGTCTTGACGCATTCTTTCGATGTGAAACCGACGATCGAAAAGGTAGAGAACATTACAGAAAATGTAATTTCAAGTATTGGTTTGGATAATGCTGGTGAGTTATTGGTAGAAGTAAAAGACGGTAAACAAATCGCTGATTTACAATCAATTATCAAAAAATATAATTTAGAATATTCGGTTGCGTTTCCGCAAATAGCAAACGCTGACAAAACGGATTTAGACGATTATTATTTAATTAATATTCCAACAGAATTTGAAGCGAAAAGAGAGGAGATTGAAAGGGAATTCATGGATAGCGGATTGGCGGATTGGGTAGAAGAGAATGAAGTGTTGACCGTCGAGCCGATGCGTTCAAATCCTGTAAAAATCAATCGACCAAATTATGGTGTAAATGATCCGGGTTTGGATAATGTTTGGGGATTTGAGAAAATGGAAATGTCGAAATTATATCAATTGATAAAATCAAAAAAATTAAAACCAAAGAAAAAAACGTTAGTGGTGATTTTGGATACTGGTGTGGATGCTGATCATGAAGACATTAGTGGAAATTATAAAAAAATCCGTGCGAAATATGGAAAGGACGAACACGGACATGGAACGCATTGTGCAGGAATAGCAGGAGCAGTTTCTAATAATAATAAAGGAATTGCGTCTTTTGCACCGAATAATGGTTTTTATGAAGTTTCCGCTGTTCAAGTATTGAGCGGAAATGGTTCGGGAACACAGCAAGGAATTATTAAAGGGATTATTGAAGCGGCGGATAATGGCGGCGACATTTTATCACTTTCGCTCGGTGGACCTTCTTCGGATAGAAAACAAAGAGCGTATAAAAAAGCAGTTGATTACGCTCGTGAAAAGGGTTGTATTGTCGTCGTTGCAGCAGGAAATAGTAATATGAATGCGAAGGATTATGCACCAGCAAATACGCCGGGCGTGATTACAGTAAGTGCGATAGATGAAGCGTTGAATCGGGCCGTTTTTTCTAATACAGTGCAAGACGTAGCAATGGGAATTGGTGCACCTGGCGTGAATGTCTATTCTTCGATTCCGAATAATGGTTACGATTCTTGGAATGGAACGTCGATGGCAACACCTTACGTTGCAGGACTTTTGGGGTTAATGAAATCTATAAATCCTGATTTGACAACGGAAGAAGCGTATAAAATTTTAAAAGAAACTGGTATTGATACTGGAGACACGGATAAAACAGGGAAATTCATTCAACCTTTTAATGCGGTTTCTAAGGTTTTGAAATAATCAGTGAATTATAAATTATCAACTATAAATTAATCCGTCCCGAAATCTCGGAATGATGCTTTGACATAAATTTTTTTTGATATAAAAAAAATCCCTTTCGGAAATATTCTGAGAGGGATTTTTTATGCGAAAAAGCTTTTTCTGATTTTTGAGTAAGATTTGACTTTTTTTATCCATTACCGAAAGTGAGTGTTATTCATAAAAGGAGTAAGGTTTGGAATGATATTAAGGCAGTTTTTTTAAAACGTTAATTAAAGTTAAGTGAATGTAAATGAACTTAAATCAGTGTAAATTGGATAAAAAAAAGAGATAAAAGTTTCAAATGGTCATAAGATATTTCAAAATCGTTGTATTCGCTTTCATCAGTTTATTTCTATTCTCTATCAATAGTCAGGCTCAAAAGAATGGAAATGAGTCAGATATTAAAGTTATGATGCGAATGATCGGGCATCAAGTTTTGCTCAACATTGACGATAGTACGTCAAGAGTTTTGCCGATTCAGAAAGGTGAAAAAGGGAATCAATATAAAATCGAATTTGAAACCGATTTTCAATTTGATCCAAATGATTTAGTAGCGATTATTAATGATATTATAAAAGAAACCAAAATCATAAATTATTATTTAGTAGAAGTAGAAAGCTGTGAGGAGGAGGAAGTTATTTATAGTTATAAAATTACAGATTCGGTACCGTTAGATTTAGTTCCGTGTGGCGGAAGAATTATACCAAAAGCATGTTATCATATTTTAATTTCAATATTAGAATCGGGAGAAGCAGCGATAATCTTACCTGTTTATAATTCTGGTAGTTCACGAGGATTCTTTTCGGATTCAAAATCCATCGATTATTCAAAAATTGGAATTCTAATTATTCTTCCTCTATATTTAATTGGATTTACTGTTTCCTTTTGGAAAAGACGAGGTAAAACAGAAATGAAATCAACTCCTGATATGATTACCATCGGAAAATATCGTTTCGATAAGCGAAGTATGGAATTGACTTACGACGATAAGAAAGTCGAATTGACAGGTAAGGAAGCCGATTTACTGGTGTTATTGTACAATGATGCAAATATGGTTCTTGAACGAGAAACGATTCTGAAAAAAGTTTGGGGAGACGAAGGCGATTATGTTGGGAGAACGTTGGATGTTTTTATCTCGAAATTACGTAAGAAACTCGAAGCAGATACAAATGTGAAAATTATTAATATTCGAGGTGTTGGTTATAAATTGATTATAGATGTTTAGTTTTTTATAGAGAGTAGATTGCGTTATAATCGTTCTACTCTCTACAAGTTTTAATCTAATACCTTTTCGCTACATTTCTTCCCAATTGACTCATATGTACCTCATCCGGACCATCCGCTAAACGAAGAATTCGAGCATAAGAGAAAAATTCTGCTAATGGAAGGTCATCACTCAAACCCATTCCGCCATAAGCTTGCATTGCTCTATCCACCACAGTTTGTGACATTCTTGGAGCAATAATCTTTATCATTGCAATCAAATCCTTTGCTGCTTTGTTTCCAGCTTTATCCATTTTGTCGGCTGCCGCCAATGTCAATAAACGAGCTTGATCAATTTCGCATTTTGATAATGCAATGTCTTGGCGAATACTATCGAATTTAGTTAGCGGACGCCCAAATGCAACTCGTTTATTCGTGCGTTGACACATCAACTCCAAACTACGTTGAGCCACACCAATCAATCGCATGCAGTGATGAATTCGCCCTGGTCCTAAACGACCTTGTGCGACTTCAAAACCTCGACCTTCTCCAAAAATGATATTTTCTTTTGGAACTCGAACATTTTCAAGATGAATTTCGGCGTGTCCATAAGGTGAATCCATAAAACCAAAAACAGATAATGGACGAATCACTTTAAATCCTGGCGTACCAAAAGGCACTAGAATCATACTTTGTTGCTGATGTTTTGGAGCATCGAAATCCGTTTTTCCCATGACGATTGCAACTTTACAATCTGGGTGCATTGCTCCACTTGACCACCATTTTTTACCATTGATAACATAATTATCGCCATCTGCGATAATCGAGGTTTCAATATTCGTCGCATCAGAAGAAGCGACATCTGGTTCTGTCATCAAAAAAGCGGAACGAATGGAACCATTCATTAGTGGTTTTAGCCATTTTTCTTGCTGTTCTGTAGAACCGTACTTGGCTAAAACTTCCATATTTCCCGTATCTGGAGCATTGCAATTAAAGACTTCGGATGCGAATTTTATTTTTCCCATTTCTTCAGCAAGTGTGGCATATTCCAAATTGGTTAAACCTGGACTTAATTCGCCAAATGACTTCGGTAAAAACAAATTCCATAAACCTTCGGCTTTCGCCAATGTTTTTAATTCCTCCACCTTTGGGTGGACTTGCCAAAGCTTTTCGGGATTTGCATAAAATTCATTAATTTCAGTTTCCACAGGGTAGAGGTTCATTTCCATGAAATCCTTCACTCGCTGAATTAATGCTTTGGTTTTCTCGGTATGTTCAAAATTCATTTTTTATAAATTTTTAAGAGACAAGGCTTTAAGGGACAAGGTTTGGAACAAGAATTGGAATCGGAAGCGTTCCCTTGTCCTTTATTCCTTTAATTTTTTATCCTGCGATTAAATATCCACCGTCAGCGGTATAAACGCCGCCAGTCATATAAGATGCAGCATTAGACGCTAAGAGAACGGCTAAGCCGGTTATTTCTTCTGGCATTGCCATTCTTCCAGCAGGAATCATTGTTTCTAATTGCTGTAATACTTTATCATTTTTCCAAAGTGCGGAACTAAACTTTGTCTTCACTAACCCCGGACAAATCGCATTCGCTCGAACGCCATACTTGCCCCATTCTTTTGCTTGGTTTTTTGTCAACATAATCAAGGAAGCCTTACTGACACTGTATAACCCCAAACCGAATCCCGGATGTAAACCTTCCACTGATGCGATATGAATGACCGTACCGTTGTTCTTTTTCAATTCTGGTAAACACAAGTTGGATAATATCCAAGGTGATTTTACATTTACATTCATTATTTTATCGAAAGCATCAGAAGAGGCGTCTTCGATTGGACCAAAAATCGGATTGGTCGCCGCATTATTAATCAATATATCAATACGACCAAAGGCTTCAATCGTTTTATTGACTAAGTTTTCGAGCTGTGCTTTATCACCAACATGACAAGCAATTCCAATAGCTTCAAATCCTTCTGCGTTAAATCTGGCAGCGACTTCATCTACGGATTCTTGTTTCCTACTGCTAATCACAACTTTCGCACCTGCACGTGCTAACGCTAACGCCATCGCTTCTCCGATTCCTTTACTCGAACCGGTGATGATGGCAACTTTTCCTGTTAAATCAAATAATTCCATTGTTTCTTTTAATATGTTATCGAAGTAAATTTTTGCTTTCGCAAATTAGGGATTTAGTTTTATATTAATAAATGTGCTCGTAGATTTTAATGCGATAGACGTGATAGATTCACCAAAAACACTGAGAACGCTGAAATATGTCGATTCTTCTACAATCTAAAAAAACCGTTATTTCAACTTTCGTCGAAATAACGGTTTTTTAATTCTCTTTTATTGGTCGCAAGTTTCAAGGCATCTTTTGAAGGTTTTGAAACTAAACTTAAAAATCAGCATGTTTTGGTATTTTCGGCGAATCTATCTTGTCAAAATAATTACTCCTCACATTCCATCACTTCTACTTCTTCATTAATCCAACAATCCAGTAAAATCGTTTTTATTATGGGGTTTTCGCAGCCGGAACCTACTTCAACCAAACTTTGATATTGCATTAATTTCTCGTTTGCCAATTCAACTACATTTATATCCAGCTCCTTTGCCATTTCCCACTTATCAATCGCCGCTTGAACCATATATTTACTATTGATATTCGCTGCTTGAACACATTCGGAATAACTTACTTCATACATATTTCCAATTAAAAAATAAGGCATTCCCCAGCTCGGATCTAAGTTCATCGTCAAAATCGCATATTGTCGAGCTTCTGATTTATTATTAATTTTATTGAAATAAATTTCAGCAATTCTGTATGCATAACGTGCTTTAAAAGTATTATTTCCTGTTTCCGTTAAAGCTTGCTCGTATAATTGTGCGGCCAACAAATACTGGTTTCTGTTATAAGCTAAAGCTGCTTTTTTTGCTGTTTTGGAAGCTAAGTTTGTCGTATTTTCTAACTGTTTTAGTTCTTTTCCAATATCGCTGTCTTCAATCGAGCCAATAGGCGTTTGTCTTAAAGTCTCGATTGCTTCAAAAGCCTCTATGCAATTTAAAGCTTGTAAGCTTTCATAAGCGATATTCTTTAAACTATCCGACTCCGCATTTATATAGATTTTTTTAAAAACATTGACAACTTCGGTACAACTATTTTCATAATCTAAATAAAGGTTATAATAGCCATCAATAGTTGCTTTGGCTTTTTGATATTCCTCGATTACAGCCGAATCTTTCGTATTTTCAAAGTTATACTCTAAAACTTTATTCAACTGTTGCCTACTTTCCCAAAGGTGAAATAAATCAATCTTATCGCCACCAAATAAGTAAGTCGAGAACGTGCCATAAATTGCTATAAATTCAGGAGAATAACGCATTTCCTCTGTTTCTAAAACATATTTAAATGTTCGAAGCGTCAC
>CAWVWD010000254.1:0-6492 GCA_963933585.1 uncultured Saprospiraceae bacterium | reverse complement strand
TAGAATATTTTATAAGTAATGGCATTACTAAGGCAAAAACTATGCGACTATGTATTATTCGTATTATTTTATATAATAAAATGAATCTAAATGTCAGAGAATTAAAAAAAATAGAAATTAAAAATAATATCATCATCAAAAATATATTTAAAAAATATCATTACATTTGACTAAACTTTATGAAAATCAATTTAATACGTATTATTGTTTTTTGATTATGTAAACCCTATTTTTATATGAAAGTTGGATTTTTGCAACAGTTATTGCTACTATTTACCACTACGTTTTTATTACAATTAAATACTTCTTCCGCACAAGTTTCGATTTCTGGATTAGTTAAAAGCATTGAAGGTGAGGCGATTATAGGTGCGAGCGTTGCTTTGATTGATAAAGGACCAATAAAAGGAGGAATCACGGATTTTGATGGTCGATTCTTATTAGTTGATATTCCTTCGGGGCGTTATACTTTGGCAATTTCTTATTCTGGTTATGCGACGGTGGAGCAAAGTATTAATATTAGAAAAGAAGATTTGAATATCAATATAACTTTAGGTGCGGATGCTTTGGGTTTGGGACAGGAAATAGAAACGGGAAGTTTTGGGAGGTTAACTGTGTTGGAATCTTCGATTTCTATTTCGATTGCAAATCATTCTAACTTGAAAAAAATTGGTGCTCGAAATTTAGCAGATATTTTGGAGACCGCTCCCGGTTATTATGTCGACGGCTCGGCAGGAGAAGTATTTTCTCGCGTATACACAAGAGGAATTAATGCTTCCGCTTCTCGCTTAAATGGTTGGTATTACAATGGTTTATTTGAAGATGGTTTGCCAGTTTCTAATGTTTCTTGGGAATTAGTAAATCCTGATTTTTTCTATCGTTTTGATGAAACGGTGGAACGTATGGAGGCTATTCGTGGCGGTTCGGCTGCGATTACTTCACCGAATTCACCTGGTGGAATCTTCAATTTTATTTCCAAAAGTAGTAATTCTGAATCTGCGGTAGAAGCAACTATCGGAGCTGGTGTTCAGGGAAATGGAGCAATTATTAGTCGTTTTGATTTGAATGCGAATGGTACGATTGGAAAGGAAGGCGATTGGCAGTATAATATTGGTGGATTCTATAGATATGATGAAGGTGCAAGGAATTTGAGTTATGCGGCAAATCAAGGTGGACAATTAAAAGGAAATGTGACTAAAGTGAATGCCCTTGGATATTTTAAATTCTATGGGAAAATTCTTTCTGATCAAAACGTCGTTTACCCAGAACTGCCATTTACTAATTGGCAAAATCCAACTATTTTGGAGGGTTTCGACGCAGCGACTTCTACGACATTATTGCCAAGAGTTAAGAGTAATATTGTAAATGGTAATCGTTATTCAAGTGATCAGACGTCGATTCGAACATTTGATAATTCAGGTTTGATTCAGCCAAAAGATTATGCTTTAGGTTTGCAATTAGAACAAAAACTGGGAGAATGGACGGTTAAAAATAATATCAAGGTTTCTAATAAGAGTTTGACTTGGAATACGACGGTATTAAGTACAAATTTACCTGTTTTTGGGAACTCAACGGAATCCTTTTTACCATATTTAGCGACCGGTTATGGTGCTTCAGGAGCGACGGCGATTACGGTATTTGATGGTGGAACTGTAGATTGGAAAGTCAGTGAAACAGATGAAATCTTGGCTTCGGTCGCACTTCAAACGAATCTTTCTGCTAATTTTGAATCTAATCTCGTTGGTACTTCTTCGCTTCCTCGTGATGAGGTAATGGTCTATCATACGAAACAAATTGAAACGACGATTAGCGAGATTATGGATGAGTTTAGTTTGAGTCGAGAGATTGGTAAACATAATTTTGTGATGGGTGGATTTTATTCTAATTCTAATGTTGATTTTTCGCAAGATGCGGATGCAATTATGGCGACAGTGGAAGATAACCCGAGAATTGTAACGGCAACATTGAATGCGAGCAATGGCTCGAGTGTAGAATTGATGAATGAAGAAGGTTTGACTCGTGTTGGCGGATTTGACTATATTCATGCAGAAGCTCAACAGCGAATTTTATCATGGTTTATTTCAGATAATTGGGCAGTTTCTGACCTTTTTAATATCGAGGCAGGGCTTCGGGTGGAATCTGTACAGATTAATGGAAAAAAAGATGGTTATGATGCTCAATATGATTTGGGCGGTTTGGATGGAAACGAACTTACTGGTTGGGATAACCTACTAAGAGTTGGTAATGGTATAACTTATCTTTTTGATGATGTTTATAATTATGCGTCGGGATCTTTAGGAATGAATTTCAAGCTTTCTGATGATTTTGCCTTATTTGCTCGTGGAACTTATGGAAATAAAGCACCGGAATTAACGTATTATTTTAATAATTTTATCAATATAGAACCGATAAAAGCAGCCGTTCAATCTATGATACAGATAGAAGGTGGTGCAAAATTTAATACAGGAAAATTCACAATTTTCTTAACTGCTTTCAGTTCGAGACTAAATAATATTAACCTTGCGACTTCCGTCAATTCTCCGGTTTTAGGAAGTTATAGTTTGACACCACTATTTAATGCTGCAAATACAGTTGGGATTGAATTAGAAGGAAATGTGAGTATCACACAGAATTTTGATATTCGTTTTTCTTCAACGTATCAAAATGCAGTTGCATCAGATTGGAAAGCATGGAATTTTAAAGATTTAGATGTCATCTTGGATGATGAAATTATCGATTATTCTAATAATATCTTACCAAATGTTCCGAATATTATGGCGAGAGTTAGTCCAAATATTTCATTGGCGAATGACCGTTTGAATATTTTTGTAACTTATACATACATCGGTGAGCAATGGGCAAATTTCGCAAATGGCTTCAAGTTGCCTGCTTTCAGCCGACTTGACGGTGGTGTATTATTTAGTGCTACTGATAGATTGACGTTTGGATTAAGTGTAATAAATGCTTTCAACACATCAAATCCGACCGCATTCAGTTATTTTAGTAAAACACTGACACCGAATCCTGAAAATGCGACGGCCGCTTATGTAAATGCAAATCCTGAGGATGTTTTTTATGCTCGTCCAACGTTGCCAAGTACCGTATTATTAAAGGTTTCTTATATATTTTAAGATACTTTACTTTTAAGATTGCTTAAAATACTTCGCCTTCGATTCTTATTCCTTCCTTGTTTCTTGTGACAATGGAAATAATGAGTCGAAGGCGATATTAATTACAGTAGGGGAATCGGGCATTATAAACTATGAATTATTTATCATTACAGAGTTAATGATTGAGGTAGTTATTGGTAAAGATGGGACATTTTTAAAATATTTGTCAGGTTGGGTTATCAATTATAGTCTATTTTTTATCTTTTAGAATCAATATAGTTACCATGCAAAATATGAAAAGAATAAGCCACTTAGTTCTCGTAATTACCATATTATTAGGAAGTTTTTCTAATACAACCGCTCAAGATGAAGGAATGACTTATGGTGTTTTTATTGCCATAAATGATTATTCAGAAGGAATTTGGAAGTCATTAAACACACCTGTAAATGATGCAGAAGCGATTATCTCTGTATTAAATGAAAAGTATGTTTTTGATCAGATAATGACAATATATAATGAAGCTGCTAATCGAAAAGCAATAATAGCGAATTTGAATCTGGTTGCTAAGCAACTTAAAGCAGAAGATCGTCTTTTGATTTTTTATTCAGGCCATGGAATTGAAGTAGGAGCGGAAGGATATTGGATTCCTTCTGATGCGAAAAGCGAAGATCTCACAGAAATGATTTCCAATACGGAGATTAGAGATATCTTAGGAAAAATGAAAAGCCAGCATATTTTATTAATGGTAGATGCTTGCTTTAGTGGAGGCGTTTTTAAGTCGGCAGAAGGATATATTAGAAATGAAGGTTCTGTAGATTATTATGACCTTGTTGATAGGTTAATTTCTAGGGAAGCATTGGTTTCAGGAGCTTTAGAGCCACTTAATGACGAAAAATATAGTCGTTCAATTTTTGTGAAATATATCGTAAAGTATTTGAATCGGAATAAAAGTCAATACTTTTCAACAAGTGAATTATTTGAACTAATTAAGTATCCTGTTGCAGCTAATTCGCCAACAATCCCTTTATTTGGCCACATTCAAAATACTGGACATGAAGGTGGACAATTCGTATTTGAATTAACGGGTTTTGAGGTAGAAGCCGTCGTTGTGGAAGAGGAAGTTCCAATTATTGACTGTAGTCAATTAACGGTGGAAATTGAGGAAGGTAAAAAAGTTATTTTTGAAAGTGAAGATAAACGGTTACATGCACTTTCTTCAAATCCAGAGGTTGATTATCAATGGTTTGAAGGAGTAGCACCTTTAATGATTAATTCACCGATTTTGGAAGTGATGAAATCTGGAGAATATACGATTGTTATTACGGATAAGTATAAATGTTCAAAAGCTGCGACGATTGATGTGACGGTGATTTACAAAGATATTTATGTGAATATCCTGGAAGGTAGCAAGGTAGAGTTTGTGCAACAAGGAACATTGACAGCGAAAACAAATATACCTTCCGCGGTCATCGAATGGCGATATAATAATTTCATAGTAGGGAAGGGGTTGACTTTAAATGTAAAAGAGGAAGGAATTTATACGATAAATTTGAAATCATCGGATGGTCGGACGATTGCTTCGGTTTCTTCAAGGGTGACGATTAAAGACAGAGTGTACACCGTTCAAGTCGGTGATAATATAGAACGTTTGGCTCGAAAGTTTTATAAAAATGAAAGTAAAAAAACGTTGATTATTAATGCTAATCCATCAATCGTCGAGAATAATGGCGGATTGAAAGTTGGAGAATTGATTGTAATTCCGAAGGGTAATGAGTCTAAGGAAATAACGATAATCAAGATTGGTGGTGTTAAAGATTTAGTACCTTTAAGTGCGCCGGGAATTTATAAAAATGGTATTGTTACCGATATTTCGGTGCAAGTATTCAAAAGTATGAATATGGAAACGAGCATTGAGTTTATGCCATTGAATAAGGTAAAAGCTGGTGTTTATAATGGTTTGTTCACTGTTGCTCAGCCTTTGGCAAAGACGCCAATGGAAGCATTGAGTTTCCGTTTTTCTGAACCATTATATAAAATAGTGAATGTATTTTTTGTAAAATCAGATTCTGATATTGAATACACAAAAAGTAAAGATATTAAGGGAAACCGTGTCGCCGTTACAAAAGGTATTTCTATCAAAGAATTAGATGCTTTGGCGGCCAAGCGAACGGTAAAGTTAGTTCCTGTAGTAACCTTAGAAATGGCTTTTCAAATGCTCGAAAAAGGAGAGGTTGATATGGTTGCTGCTCCTCAATTAGTCGGATTGTTGACTTTGAAAAACATGACTACTTTTGGTGTGAATAGTTTCAAAATATTGGAAAAAGAAATCGGGACGGAAGCTCTTTATTTGGTGATTTCTAAAAATCATCCAAGTGCAGAAGAAATTATTGCAGATTTTAATAAAGTTTTTCTTCGATTAAAAGAGGAAGGCAAAATTGATGAATTAATTAATAAACACCTAGATCAATATCAAAAATCGTAATTTCTGATGAAGAGTTAGGAATTAAGAATGTGGAATTTTATCGTTTAAATCTAATCTCAACAACGATAATTCCTAATTCTTAATTTCTAATTATTTAACTAATCGTCCCTGTTGACACTGCCAAACTTCACCTTTATATTTTTCTAACATTTGATAATCATGTGTGGCGATAATTACGGTAATATTCTGATTGTCGGAAAGTTCCTTTAGTAGATTAATAATATTTTCGGAGGTTTCGGGGTCAAGGTTTCCCGTTGGTTCATCTGCCAAAATTAGTTCTGGTTCATTCAATAAAGCACGAGCGACTGCGATTCGTTGCTGTTCTCCGCCCGAAAGCTCAAAAGGCATTCTATTCCCTTTCGTTTCCAAACCGACCAATTCTAATACTTCACTAACTCGTTTTTTTATTTTTGATTTACTTTTCCAATCGGTCGCTCTCAGTACGAAACTTAGGTTTTCATATATTGTTCGGTCATTGAATAATTTAAAATCTTGAAAAATGATACCGATTTTTCTGCGTAACTGTGGAATCGTTTTATGATTTAATTGATTCAAATCAAAATCGCCTACTTTTCCTTCTCCTTTTTGTAAGGGCAAATCGCCGAACAAAATCCTCAATAAACTTGATTTTCCACTTCCTGTTTTTCCAATTAAATAAATAAATTCTCCTTTGTTAACTTGAAAATTAACGTCTTGAAGAATTGGAATTCCTTTCTGAAAAAAGCTAACATTTGATAATGAAATAATCGGTGTCATGTTGTTGGTTAATTGGTTAATTGATTAGTTAATTTTGCCATTCGTGAAAATGAGGCGTGACAAATTAGCCAAATTTTATTTAATTTTTTCACAAAACTAAATTATATTATCTAAATTATATTATCTAGATTACAGATTGAAAATAT
>CAWVWD010000253.1:0-6508 GCA_963933585.1 uncultured Saprospiraceae bacterium | reverse complement strand
TTAAATAATTAAACCGTGTCAGCTTTGAAAACTGATACGGTTTCTGACGAATTAGAAATTACGAATTACAAAAAATCAAAATTATATCATTCTAATTGGTATTTTCAAATCCATTAAAGGGCAGTAATACCGTTAATATGTACTTTCGGAATTTATACTAAAGAATATAATTATCTTCGTAGAATGAAGAAGGAATTGATAGATAATAACGTAGAAATAAATAAACCTCAACCGATAGAGTCCGGAGTTGAGTTTACCTATTTTAATCAGAAAACAGATATTCAAGAAACGATTGACACCTTACTTTTAGGGAAATACGTTTTGATAGAAGGCTTTTATAGCAATGGTTTGAACCTTTTAAATGCCTTACAAGCTTATCTCAAAGAGAAACATACAAATGAAAGTTTTAAGGCACAAAGAGCATTTCGAGCGGAATATAAAGCCTTATCAAATCTTGTATTAATAAAAATTAAGGCACACAGATTAACGGTCAAAAAAGCACCGTCGATAGGATGGATAGAAAATTTATATCCTGACGCATCTGATTTCCTCCTCCCCTTTCCTCAAGTTCAAGGTTTAAATAGTGCTTGGCAATGGTATATTAATGGCGTCAAAATTCCTGTTTTAAGGAATAAGATTCATCCGTATTATGGTGTTTATTTTCCAACTCGTTTTGAACATTTACAGCTTTTTGATAAATGGTTAAAAAGTTATAAAGGTGCAAAGAAAACAGCAATTGATATTGGTATAGGAAGTGGTATTCTTTCTTTACAACTGATGAAATATGGCTTTCAGAAATCCTATGGTACCGATGTAAATCCGAATGCAATTGTCGGATTACAAGAATCTATGAAAGGAACAAAGTTGGCTTTAAAAATAGAGCTTGCTTACGGTCATTTATTCGCTAAATGGGAAAAACAAACAGAACTGATTGTCTTTAATCCGCCCTGGTTGCCAGCATCACATGAGTTGAATAGGCTTGATGAAGCCATTTATTACAATGATGAACTCTTTCCAGAGTTTTTTGAGGAAGCGAAAAAAAGGTTGTTACCAGAAGGTAGGATTATACTCTTGTTCTCTAATTTAGGTCAGATAACAAATGTTACTGAAGAACATCCAATAGAAGACGAACTTTTGAATGGAAATCGTTTTGAGTTAGATAGATGCCTCAAAAAATCAGTAATAAAAGCATCTACAAAAACAAAAAGAAATCAACATTGGCGTGAAACGGAAGAAGTCGAATTGTGGGTTTTGAAGCATAAGTAGTGTATAAATGAGGTATAAATACTCGAATATATTTAAACAAATATTAAAACTTGCTTCTATTTGAGGGCAAGCGTACCAAAAAAAATTCCTATCAAAAAGGTAATTTGTGAGTAGAATCTGGCTTTGCCAACGCCAAAAAATCGTTGGTAGAGCTAATTTTAGATGTAAAATATTCTGGCACCTCTGCCCTTTTTTTATTTTCACGCCCCTATATTATTGTTGTTCTAAGTGACCACTGAATGAAAAAAACTTATATTCAAAGAATCGTAAACAAGCATGATAGAATTATATCTAAAAACCAATGAAGTAAAAAAAATAAATTCAATAAGTGAAATTAATTATCAAGCTAAGGATATATTTAATATTCGTATAATCGATTCTACTGAAAAAGTGCTAAAGGAGATTTCCGATAAATTTGATATTGATCTATCAATTTTTAATCAAAAAGAGGATATTGAAATAAGTTCTCATTACTTAAAATCAACCAACCAATTATCGTTTAATTTTTCAATCCCTAACTATAATTCGGATACACTTTTTAAAGAGGAAGAAATATTCATAATAATCAAAAAGCAAGTTGTTTTCTACTTTTTGTCTTCAAATATTGATGACAATTTTGTAAAATTAACGAAAACAAGATATGACTTTACAAGTATAAATTTCAATTCTCATTTAGAACATTTTGTATTTCAAATAGGAATAATTTCAGATTATTATGCAGATTTAACAGAAATCATATCCAAAAGAGTAAAGCAGTTTTATGAGGATATTTTAAACTCGAAAGCGTTTATTTCAGAAGACTTAGACTTAATCATGATTTTAAATTTTAATAACCTTTTGATAAAGGAATCTATAAGTAATTTTCAAAGAATCCTTCACTTACTCATCCAAAATAAATTTGAGGAAAAGGCGATTACCAATAAAATAAATTTAGAGTTAGATGATATCGCAGTAATTTCAGATTATATTCAATTTAATTTTGACAGGCTTGATGATTTGAAAGAAAATATAAATAGTAAAATTGATTTAGAACAAAATAGCATATTTAGAACGCTAACTATTATAACCGTTTGTATCTCTTTACCAACACTTATTGCCGGAATATATGGCATGAATTTTAAGAATATTCCTGAATTAGAATGGCGGTTTGGATATCCAACAGCAGTTGGCTTAATGATAATCAGTTTTATAATTGCAGTAGTTTATTTTAAAATGAAGAAGTGGATTAAATAAATTTCTAAAAGAATCCGATAACGAATATCAACCGTGACCCAAAGACTTAAAGTAACCCATATTATGTTTTTCATTTAATCAATTTCAAAAAAATTGATCTTAGGATTGTAAAAAAAGCCTTATCTTTTCGCTCCTTAATAACCTTACAAACCAATAGAATGAAAAAGATAAAATTTCCAACGGCACAAACAATCTTATTTGTCATCGCAGGATTAGTCGCACTTTTGACTTGGATTGTTCCATCAGGAAAATACGATAGCCTGACCTATAATAAGGAGACGGAGATGTTAGTCAGAAATAGTCAGGGCGAAAGCGAAGTACTACCGGCGACTCAAAAGACATTAGATGATTTGAGTATCAAAATTCCAATTAAGAATTTTACAAACGGTGGCATTAATAAACCGATTGGCATTCCAGACACTTACCACGAATTAAAAGCTCATCCTCAAGGTTTTGCAGCATTTATCAAATCACCTATTAAAGGAATTATTGCTGCGGCAGACATCATTTTTTTGGTGCTTATCATCGGGGGGTTGATTGGAATTATGAACCTTTCGGGCGCATTTGATGCAGGAATTGCGTCTTTGGCGAAGACACTTAAAGGTCGAGAGTTTCTATTGATTATTTTAGTGACCACTTTAATTGCAATTGGCGGGACAACATTTGGTCTGGCAGAAGAAACCATGGCATTTTTTCCAATTCTAATTCCCGTCTTTTTGGCGGCAGGATATGATGCAATTGTTGGTGTCGCTTGTATTTTTATTGGTTCGAGTATCGGAACGATGTGTTCTACGACAAATCCTTTTTCGAGTATTATTGCTTCGGATGCTGCAGGAATTAGCTGGACAACTGGTTTGGATGGTCGATTTTCGATGTTGATTATTTGTACGCTGATTTGTGTATTGTATATTCTTCGCTATGCGAAAAAGGTAAAATCGGACCCGAGAAAATCGATTGTGTTTGACCAAAAGGAACAATTAGAAGCGTTGTTTGGAGCGAAATCTTCGAATAAGAATTTGAAATTAACTGGTCGATTACGTTTAATTTTATTGGTATTTACCTTATGTTTTATCATTATGATTGCCGGTGTTTCGTTCTTTGAATGGTGGTTTGTGGAGATGACAACGACTTTCCTCGTTGGAGCGATTATTATCGGTTTTATCGCACAATTGAAAGAAAATGATTTCATGGATGCCTTTACAAAAGGTGCCGCAGATTTATTGGGCGTTGCGTTTATTATTGGAATCGCACGAGGAATTACGGTGATTATGGATGATGGTTTGATTAGCGACACGATGCTTTATTATGCGAGTAGTGCAACTGAAGGGATGCATAAAGGTGTCTTTGTAAATGCGATGATGTTCATTTTTGGTGGTTTATCATTTTTTATTCCTTCGTCTTCTGGAATGGCTGTTTTAACTATGCCGATTATGGCTCCTCTGGCAGATACGGTTGGAATTGGACGAGAAACCATTGTGAATGCTTACCAATACGGAATGGGTTTATTTTACTTTATTAGTCCAACTGGATTAATTTTGGCTTCTTTGGCAATTGTAAAAATTGGTTTTGATAAATGGCTAAAATTTGTTTTGCCATTATTTTTTATCCTTTTAGCCGTAATTATGATTTTTCTCACAGTTACGGTTTATTGATATTCATTGAAAACCATGTCGATTTTTAAAATCGACATGGTTTAATAAAAAAGATGAGGTTATGATTGAGTGAGGTTCATTCGCAATACTTCCCATTTAATACTTAAAATACTACCACTCTACCACAATCTTCCCAAAATGTTGTCCAGTTTCCTGATAACGAAACGCAGCTGCCAGTTCCTCAAAACCAAAACTTCGATCGATAATCGGCTTAAAGTGGGCGACGTTAATCGCACGAACCATCGCTTCTTGTGACAAACGACAATCGACTGCGATTCCTGTCATTTTCAAATGTTTGAAAAATAATTTTGGAAACGTAATTTCGCCTTTTCGACCATTGCCCAAAATTCCGATGGCAATGATACTTCCACCAATTTTTGCTGCTTCAATAGATTGTCCCATCGTCGAACCGCCACCGACATCCAGAACATGATCAACACCACCGCCAGACATTTTAAAGATTGTTTTTCCCCAGCGACTATCTTCTTTATAATTCACCACCGCGGTTACGCCCATTTGCTTTAAGCGTGCTGCTTTTGCAACCGAAGAAGTCGTTGCATAAACGGTCGCACCAGCTGCCAGAGCGATTTGTAAACCAAAAATCGACATGCCACCAGTTCCCTCTATCAAAACGGTATCGCCAGGTTGAATTCTACCTTCCGTCACCAAACCTCGCCAAGCCGTCAAAGCGGCACAAGGCAAAGTTGCCGCTTCTGCATAAGTGTAACCTTGCGGAATTTCAGTTACAGATTCGGCGGAAATACATGATTGTTCAATAATAAAACCGTTCACTGTTTCACCCGAAATAAAACGAGTTTTGTCCAAATTCGCTCGCCCATCTATCCAGTTTGGAAAAAACAAAGACATCACTTTATCCCCAACTTTCCACTTTGTCACACCTTCACCGATTCCAATAATTTCTCCTGCACCATCCGACATTGGCACTCGATTTTCAGGAACTGGAATTCCTCCAATAGCCACTAAATAATCATGAAAATTCAAAGAGGTGGCGTGCCATTTTACTAATATTTCACCTGCTTTCGGCATTGGATTTGGAGTTTCGACGATTTTCATATTATCTAATCCACCTCCATTTACTTGTATCGATTTCATATTTTTTTCTTTGTTCAAAAAAATCACTCTTTTGTATAAACCCTCCTTTGATTCCTCCCTTAAAAAAAGGAAAGCCAGGCGATAAAATCTGGTAATATTGAAGTCTATCAGGAAGCTTTCTTCCTACTCTCCGTTTGCACAACAGGCGGACTTTTAAGAGAAGGGTTGAGAAAGCGTTCACACAAATGTGACCATATCACCTGACAAATGTGGTAATTCATTCAAGCTCATCAAGTTGAGTTTATTTTCAGAATATAAAAAAGTACTGAACGATGTATTGCGAATAGAAAAATTCATAGCCGCGACTTTCCGTTCCTCCCTTAAATTTAAGGCATTTGCAATAATCGCTGAAATCGTTCCTCCAGAAGTAAAAACGCCTACAGTTTCGCCTTTTTCCGTAGCATCTAATATCGTCGTCAAACCTTTAGTGACATTTTCTCGAAACATTTTCCACGATTCAAAACCTTCTACTTCTACCCTTCCTTCCGCCCATTCTTCAATAAAATATTGAGCCATTAATAAGCTATTTCGCTTTTGCAATGCTGGATTTTCATCAACTTCTGATTGTAATCGTCGCAATAATGGAACAGATAAAATGAGTTCCGGCAACGCTTTTTTAGTCGCCTGAAAGCCGTGATGTTCTTTCAGTTCGGGAAGTATAATCGGATTTGGCAACGTCAAATCTTTCTGTTTATACATTTCTCGAACAATATTCAACGTATGTTTTTGTCGCTCCAAAGGGCCAACAAAAATCCTATCAAAACGAACAGATTGTTCTGCAAAATGCTTTCCTAAAGCAGCCGATTGTTGTTCCCCTTTAAGTGATAATTTATCATAATTCACTGCACCATAAGATGCTTGAGCATGTCGAAAAAAGTAAATTTTACTCATATTGTTTATGGATTTTTGATCCTTTATATTTTTTTGCAAAATAGTGATTTATTGACTGAAACTACAAGAAGTATCTTTTCGTTTATGCTAATTTCTCTTCGAGGAAAATTTCACTAATTTTCCATATTGAAAATAAAATAACACATCACAAATCTATGGATTGTGATAAGATGAATATATAATAACACAATCAAAGACATAAGTTTAAAGAAATTGAATTTAAAAAATAAACTGTCGGCCATAAAACGTTTACGCTCCTATAGATTCTTTAAATTTACATTAATCACAAGCATCCTATTTATTTAATTTAACAGCAAAACAGAAATTAACAAATGAGTAAACTATATTATAGA